>NZ_JBVVPX010000022.1:0-116160 GCF_055811375.1 Mesorhizobium sp. WSM4848 | reverse complement strand
CGGCGGCGGCGGCGGTGGCGGCAGCGGCGGCAGCGGCGGCAGCGGAGGAAGCGGCGGCAGTGGAGGTAGAGGCGGTAGCGGCGGGAGCGGCGGTAGCGGCGGCAGTGGCGGTAGCGGCGGCAGTGGCGGCAGTGGCGGTAGCGGCGGCAGCGGCGGCAGCGGCGGCTAACGACCCACCAGATAATCGCGAAGGTGAGCGTCGGAAGACGCTCACCTTCCGTTTGGGATACTGAACTGGAGGGCCCGCGCGAGGGTGACTATCGGCCGCGAAGCTATCTTCACTCCTCCGCGCCGGGCTTCGTCGCAGACCGGCCCTCAATTGCAGCGACAAACCAGGAACTTCACGGCTCTCTACGCTCATTTGGAGCCCGGCCCTACAGCCGAGGCCGTTGCCACCGCATAGACCGTGCCGTTACAGTCGACAGTTGAAGAGCAGCCAAAACTCGATCATCTCGGCGAAACCATGTCCGCCCACCGGATTCAAACCTCCAAACGCCTCATGCCGAAGACGAACTTTCATCGGGCCGAACGGTCTCCCGAACGACGGACAATCGTGTCGCTGCCGGAGGAGATGGCAAGGATCCGCGACTTGGCGGAAGCCTGGATAATCCGCAATGTTGGAAAAAAGGGCCTGTTTACCTACAGTATTAATCCGTATACGGGCGAGAAATCTGAAAAAAACAATGAACTAAGGCAGCTTATGTCGTCGCGCACGTTAGCGGAAATGAGCGTAGGAAATCTCTCGCTTCGCCCTGTTCATCGCCGGAATTTGTCATTCATCATGAATACATGGTATAGGGAAGAGGGTGGTATTGGTTATATTGAATATGATGGCAAGTCAAAGCTCGGGGCGAATGCGATGCTGCTTCGCACATTCTCGGCAAGCCCTCACTTTGAACAGTTCCAGTTGAAGGCTAGTGCAGCCGCGGATGGTATCCTTGCGCTTCAGAATGCAGACGGGTCCTTTCGCGCTTGGCTGAAGGAACCGAACTATTCCTACGACGAAAAATACCTCTTAACATTTTACTCGGGGGAAGCATTAGTAGCTTTGCTCGAATATTACTTCCGGACTGGATTAACCCGTTATTTCGACGAAGCGGCGCGTAGTGCAGAATTCTATTTAGAGGAATATGTCCGCAATATCGCAGATAACTTTTACCCGGCATACGTCCCTTGGCACACCATCGCTTATCGGCATCTATATGAGTTGACGAAAGCCGACAAATTCGCCGAGGCGGTGTTTACTCTGAACGACAAATTGCTTGAACTTCAGGACCGGTCGTACAGGATTGGACGATTCTTCAATCCAGCAACCCCTCAGTACGGCCTTCCGCACGCGTCCTCGGACGGAGTTTACACCGAGGGACTGGCCTATGCATTCGAGATGGCGCGGCGGACAGGGGATGAGGTGAGAGCAGGGCGATACCTTGACGCTATTATGATCTCGTTGAAAAACATCGCATCCTTGCAGTATAGAGAAAAGCTGGATGAGTCTCCTCTTCCTTTCTATGTGTACCGAGGCGCCATCAGGACAAATGCAGAGAAAAATAGGTGGGCTCGCATAGACAATGCCCAGCATACGATAGACGCAATCCATGCCCTGGGGAATTTTCTCGGAAGCAAGCAGGCTTCTACATTGGAGCCTGGGCTTTGACTCCCGTCAAAGGACAACCGGGAGCCCCGAATTGCTCCTGCGTTTCTTTACAAGTCGGTGCGGCCATCATCTCAATCTGGATCTGTACCATTTCGACCTTCAGCGCCACCCAGGATATTGCTCGTGGTTCTGCTTGACCGGCTCGAGCCATGATGCAAGCATGGGAAAGCGTTTTGAACACATCAGGCTCATAAATGCCGACGTTGGAATATTTGTTGACCCCATCGCCGGAAGAGCTGGCGCAAACCCATGTGCTGTTTTTGGCGCGTCATGCGCTCGACTCCAGCCCGGAGCGTCGGGCCAAGTACGGCTACCACGTAGTCTACCATGCCATCATGCTCGAAACGCTGCGGGGGCTGGGTTTCAGGGTCACGCCGGCGAGCGAGCACGAGGTGCTGTTCGGGCCTCTCGACTTCGATTTCCTCTATGCCATTCACTCTCATGCGATATTCGACGGTCACGAGGTCCTGGCGCCGGCAATCGCGGCCTATCGTGGCGTCCCGTGTCTCGGCGCATCGGCGTCAAGTCGGGCGGTCTCGGAAGACAAGGTATTGGCCAAGCAACTGGCTGCTTCCTTGGGGCTCGATGTCGCGAAGCACAGGATCATGCAGCCCGGTGAGGTCAGCAATGATAAGTTCAGCCTGCCCGGTTCGTGGATTGTCAAGCCGCGAGGGGGTATCGCTTCCGACGCAATTGTAAAGGTCGAGAATGAAGCGGATTGGCGGGATGCGCTGGCAACCATCTCGGATCCGCGTCACGGCGGCCGTGAATTCATTGCAGAAGAGTTCGTGCCGGGCCTCAATCTGACGGTTCCAATTGTCGAGGGCTTCCCCCCAGGTTCATTGGCGGTCTTCGAGGAGCGCGGCCGCCCTGGCGACAATGTTCTGACCAATGAAGCAAAGCGAGGGCTCAACAGTTCCTACAAGTCCGCTCCTTACGACGGACCGGGCGCCGAGGAGGTTTCGGAGGCAACCGCGCGATTGGTGGCCGAGATGTCGCCATTCGATTATGCCCGCTTCGACTTCCGTTATGACCCCGACACTCGGCGGGCCGTTTTCATCGAAGTGAACATTGCCTGCAACATGGCGCCGGCCTCGGCGGTCTATCGTTCGGCCGCCCTGCATGGGATCAAGTATGAAGAACTGGTGGGACATGTTTTGACGCACAGTCTCAGACGGCAGAGAAAGCGGCAAAAATAACCGCAAAACGCTCGGTAAGGCACTTCAGTGATGGTCAGCGCATGCAGATTGATCTGGTTGACAAATTCGAAGCCTTGGAGCCGCTGAGAGAGAATTGGGACCGGATATATGACTCCGATCCGGAGGCGAACTTTTTCCTGTCGTGGCCATGGATGTCGAATTGGCTGCGACGCCCAGGTTGGGTGATCCTGGCTGCGCGGCCGTCTCCCGCAACAAACGAGTATGTCGCCTTCTTCCCTCTACAACTCGTCACCGGGCTTGATGAGCAGACCGGGTTTTATAGCAGCATAAGGATGGCCGGCTCGTATTTTGCCACCTATACGGGCTTCATCTGCGTGCCCGAATTCGAAGAGCAAGTCATTTCGTCGTTCGCCGATCGCCTGCAGGCGCTGAATTGGAGAGCATTACACTTCGACGACATTTCGATATCGGCCAAGCGCCGTCAAATGCTGCTTGGAAGCTTTTCTGACAACGATTTTGTCAAAGAAAAGATTGAACGACGTCGCCATACAACCCGAACAGGCGAAAATATAAATCATGACATCTATATGTATGTCGATTTGCCGGCCGATTGGGACGAGTTCCTGGACGGCAACCTTGGCCCGAAAACGCGTCGTGATGTCCGTTATTTTCTTCGTCAGGTCGAAAATAGCGGAGAATACCGGATAAGCCTGGCGGACTTTGAGACAATCCAAAGCGACCTGGAGATTTTCTTTCAACTTTGGCTTACGCAGTGGGAGGCCAAAAGCCGAGTCTATGCTCAGGGTATTATTGCCAACTGCCGCTATATGTTACTTGAATGCCACAAGGCGGGTGTACTGTTCGCGCCCGTATTGTGGAAAGGCGATACTCCGTTAGGAGTACACATTGCGTTTATCGACAGGTCGAAGCGTTCACTCGTCTGTTTCCTCGTCAGCCGCAATCTCGCAATTCGGAAGCCTCCACCGGGCCTGGTGCTTCACGCCTACAGCATCCGTTGGGCAATTCAAAACGGCCTCAGGACTTACGACCTTGGCACTGGAGATTTTTCGTACAAGTATAGTTTCGGATCGAAGGAGCGGCTTGTAGAGGGTGTCCGGATCGACTCCACCAACAGCCTGACCCGCGGAAACAGGCTGGATCGAAGAAGCCTTCCCTCAGTGATTTCGTCGGTGCGAAAGCTGCGTCGGGAGGGGAAGTTCCATCTGGCGGAGCGCGGTTGCAGGCAGGTGCTCGAGACTGAACCGAGCAATCTGGAGGCGCGCCGGCTTCTGAACGAGTTTTTGGCGGCTACGCGTATTGAGGAGCAATTTGCGAGTGCGCTGCAGCGCCATCGGGGCAAGCAATTTTTGGATGCCCAGAGGATTTGTCTGCAGATATTGGCTGCAAATCCCCGGCATTACGGCGCTAATTATCTGTTGGGCGTTCTATGTCTTCAGGCCGGTCGGTATCAGGCAGCGGACACCTACCTGGCTCGCGCCACTGAGATCAATCCGAAAGCCGCGGCTGCGTACAACAACAGGGGGCATGCCTTGCGCGGCCTGAAACGCTATGATGAGGCTCTCGCCTGCTACGAGAAAGCCATCGCGGCGAAACCCGATTTCGTGCAGGCTATGAACAATCGGGGGGTTACGCTGCGGGCGTTGGGGCGCCTTGATGAAGCACTCGCCAGCTTTGACGAGGCGCTGACGCTCAAACCGGACTTTGCCAAGGCCTCGTCTAACCGCAACCAGTTGCGTGAGCCTCTGCCGCGCTAGCCTTTCCACTCCATCGATAGTCCATGCGGATCGCACACCGCCAGCGTTTTGACCTTGCGCTCGCCATTGAAGTATCGGCTGACCTTGAGAGGATTGAACGTCTCAGTGGGGTTGGGATGTGCGACCTCGCCTTCCACGGTGACGCGCCAGACCGGCGCCGTCTTGCTCGCCTCCAACAGGATATCGTTTATGCGTCGGTGTTGATCGCCGGAAAGCTGATAGCCCATTATCGTGTGATACACGCACCGGGCTTGATAAGGCGGAATCTCCGCCAGCGCAGAGCTCAGGTTCAACACGGCGTCGCCGCCTCTGATCCGGGGCGGATGCGCGGCGGCGACCTTCAAGGCGCCATCCAGTTTTGTAAGCCGGTCAATGCGCTCGGGCCAGACAAGCGCCTTGAGCCACCGGCGTTCATTTTCATCCCGAACATCGGTCGGATAAAGTTCGAGGCCGATCCTCGATGAAACGGGGGGCGGGAACATCCCCAATACAGGCACGCCAGGCCCTTCAAGGATGCAGGAAAGGACGAAATCCGCATCGGTCCACCGCTCCAGCTTCGGAGCGCCTGTCCCGTCCGTATACCTGTAACCATAGCTGTCGAAGTTCAGGTTCAGGCCGGCGCTGGATCCGATCTCGACGAGGCCAAGGGGAGCGGCGGCTTCGCGCGCGACCAGATCGAATGCGGGCAGCAGCAGCGCACTGCGGCCAGCCTCGTTGGTGTTGGTTGCACGCTTCGCGATGATGTCGACGAGTTCGGCTTCGTGGGCACCGCAAAAAGCGGCGAAAAGTTCGAATGCGCGATCGTCGGCCGGCCGCGTTCCGCCCAGACTCGGATAATAATCCTTGAGAGGATGATCGACGCCCCCAAGCAGGAGATACTGTACCGCGCCGAAGACAAGGTTCGCCGCCGGCTGACCCTTCCTGCGCCCTGCCGCCAGGCGCTGCAGCGCGACATTGTCCGCAATCCCAAGCGACAGCTTTTCATAGAGGGGAGAGCCGCCACGACGAGACTCGTTGGCAAAGAAGCGGTAATAGTGAGCGCTTGTTTCAAACACCACCATAGCACGAACCTTACGGGCAATCTTGGATGTGGCTTCTATCTGTAATTGCCTTAAGGCTTTCGGTCCAGCGGGTCAAGGAACCGGGCGAACAATAGAGGCTCTCAAGCATACATTCCTGCGAGACTGGCGGATGAACGAAACCGTGGACGATTCACCTTCGGGATATACTGTCATTGATGGCGCCTTTCGCGACGAATCGCGCAGTCGTTCGGTGCCGTACCGGCTTTATGCCCCCGCTCCCCTGTCTGGCGCTTACCCGGTGGTCCTTGTGTCGCATGGCATCGGCGGATCGCGCGAGGCGATGCCTTACCTCGGGCGGCGCCTGGCGGAACGCGGTTACGTTGCGGTGCACCTGCAGCATGCCGGGACGGACAGTTCGACCTGGCAACAGGCAAACTCTCTTGCGGAAGTCTACCGCATTCTTCGTGAAGCCATGTGGGACGCCAATGCGGCGCGCGCGCGATTTCAGGACGTGCCCTTTGCCCTGCGCGAGCTTGCGCGCATGAACGGCGAGGGGCGGCTCGCCGGCCGCCTGGATTTGACACGCATCGGCATGGCCGGACACTCTTATGGAGGCGTCTCGACGATGGTTGCCGCAGGGCAGAGAATGGGTCCGGGCGGGCAGTGGTCGTTCAAGGAGCCAAGAATTCGCGCCGGCTTGGTCATGAGCCCGAACATACCCATCCAGGGCGGCGAGTTGGCCGCCCTTTACCGCGATATCGATATCCCGCTGTTTCACGTCACCGGCACGAAAGATGGCAATGCGGTGCCCGGCAACAAGGAATTCGATCCGATACAGCGGACCCTTCCTTACGAAGCGCTGACCATCCCTCATCAATATCTGCTCGTTCTCGACGGTGCTGGCCACAATGCGTTTTCCGGCCTGAAGCACGGACCACACGCCCACGGCCCCGAGGAGGAGACCCGCTACACGCGCATTGTACAAGATGGAGCAGTGTCGTTCTTCGATGCCTACCTGAATGGGAAAACGGCGGCTCTGGCGGCCCTTCGCCAAAAATTTCAATCCAGCCTTGAGCCGACCGACAGGTATGAATGGAAATAGCGGGAAGTCCGCCTGCGCAATGGGGTCTGATCCCATATTGGGTGAAGGATCCGTTGGCTTAGCGCTTTCTTAAAAGTCACACCGAAGCAATTGAATGACGATATCCGAACTGGAGAATGTATTGGCCGTTCTGTTACAACCCGGCGGCGGAATCGAGAAATGATCGGGGTTCACGATGGCGGGAGCATTTGAGAGCGGCGATCTTGTTCGCCTGAGGGGCCGCGAATGGGCTGTGGAATAGGGCCCGCTCGCAGTGCGTGCGCGAGGCCCTTCGCGAAAATCTGGGCGCACGCTCAGCCTAGGACCCGCGTCCTCTGCGGCCCCCAGCGTTGTGCGACCAGTCGTTCCTCAATCAGTCGCCCTCAAGGTGACGGTGGTGACACCACCCGCTATGTTGATACCTTGCTGACCCTCGACGGAGATCGGCTGCAAGGAGAGCGAGCGGTCGCTGCCGCCGACGAGAATATTGGCGCCAGCGCCGGCGCCGAACGATGCGTTGGCGCCCACACCGGTATAGGTGCCCGCCAGCGCGCCCGCTGGAAGGCCGCTTGTCACCGCCGCCACGCCCCAGATCAAATGCCCATCCGCAACCTCGCCGAGCGCCACGCCGAACTGATCAATTGAACCAGCATAGTTTTCGACCTTGCCGCTCTCGTCTTTGAAAACGCAGGCAAGTTTTTGCTTTTCGACCACGAACATGCCGATCCCGCGTGACACGTCGCACGACAGTGTGCCGACCTGTGTCGAGTTCTGGGCAGTCGCAGCGAGGGGGATCGATACTACAAAGAGCGCAAAACATGCGCTGCGAAGGTAGGCCATTGTCATGTCTCCCTTTGAATTGATGTCGCTTCTCGTTGCCGAGAGCAACATCGCCGGACACACCAATCAGCGGGTCGACCCAAGTCTTGCTGCCGCTGGCCTGCCGCAGAACGCCGCCGAGAGGCGGATTTGCGCTAAGCGCTTGATTTGTCTGGTACGCCCAAGGGGAATCGAACCCCTGTTACCGCCGTGAAAGGGCGGTGTCCTGACCGCTAGACGATGGGCGCGCTCAGATGTGAGCGCTTATAGTTGCGTTGCACCAAACCGGCAACCCGTCTGCCGCTACCTGCGACAACTTTTTTCGATGACCGCAAAACAGCGCAGTTTCGGCGATTTCCCCCGCTTCGACGCAGCATCGCATGCCGTCCTGCACATTGCGGGCGTTGCTGGACGAGAGGGAGAAGCAGCCGTTACCGCCGCCGGCGGCAGCGCCAGTTCCAGTCGCGCTCGGGACCGACGTCGATGTGAACGGATTCGGTATGGCAGTAGGTGCCGACGCCGCCGCGCCCTGGCATGCTGCGGATATAGCTTGCCAGTTGCGCTTTCGAGACGCCTGGAACTTGGATGTCGGCGGCGGCGCAATACATGTGCAGCGAGTTCTTGGCGCCGTTGGCGCGGCGGTTGCGGGCCGGATCACGATAGCCGGAGGTGACGATCATCTTCTTGCCGTAGTGGCCCTCGATCGTCTTCAGCACGCGGACCAGCGAAGGTTTTAGGCAGGCAACGTCGACATTCTCGGTCTGCTTCAAAAGACCATTGGGCGCCAGCCGGGCAAGCCCGGGAGCGTATGCCACCTGATAGGCGTCATCCTCGTTCAGATCGACGTCGCTGTCGTCGTCGAGGCCGGATTTGCGCTTGATCTCGAAAAGTGCGGTCTTGCGCACGCCAGGCAGCGCGTCATCGGTGAAATGGCTGGTATCGCCGAGCGAAGCCAGTTGCACCGGCTTTTCAGCCGATTTGGCCGAGGCCAGGGTGATCGCCGGTTTTGCCGCCGGCTTGGGCTGAGCGGCCTTGGGCTGAGCCGCCGGCGGTTGCTCGCCCGACCTGTTGCTGGCCTGCGGGGCTGCCGAGGCGGGCGTTGCGCTGAACAAAGAGGCGAAGAACCCCTTCTTCTTCGGCGCATAGGCCTGCGGCTCTGCGGCGGTCACATAGACCGGGTTGTTCAACGCCGGCGCGGCGGCCTCGGCCTTTGACTTCGGCGCGGCCGTGCCGGCATCGGCGGTTTCAGTCTTCTGCGCAGCAGCGTCGGCTTGTTCAACCGTCTGCGCCGCCTGTGGCTGCGGCGTCTGGCCCGCAGCCGTCTCTGCGCCCGCTTTAGCCGGGACGGGGAAGCCGGCATCCGATTTGGCGCCTCCCTGGGGCGGCTGCGCCCCCGGCTTGGCCGCTGGCACAGAGGCGACCTGCTCGGGAAGGCTTGCGTCGCCCTTGGCGGTCATCGTCATTTGTGACGTCGTCATCTGCGACGATGAATCAGTGGTGACCTGTTGGGTGCCGGAGGCCGTGTCGGTAGCCGAGGCATTGTAGCCGGGCATGCCGACGGACAGGGATGGGTCGCCGGCCGAGGTGCAGGACGCCAGGAGCACGGAGAAAAGCGCGGCCGCAATGGCGCGGCTTTCTCCCTTCGCGAGGCGCGATCCTGCTGATTTCAAAACCAAATTCCCCCTCGATGTCCGGTCGGTACTTCATTGGCGGCACCGAAACGTCTCGCCGCAATAAACCCTTGTCCCCGAACGGAAACGAGACCTGTGTCAAATCCGCAAGCCCCAGAGTATTTCGACGGCTAGAGAAGAATCGAGAGTGCTTAAGGGTTGACGACACCATTTCGCCCTCTTTTACCGGCGCGTCAACTCACCACACATTACAGAAGGTTACACACGCACCTTGACATAGGTGCCTGGCGCATCGCCCAGGGTTTTCATGTGCTTGCCGGGTTTGCGGGCCGGCACGCGGGTGTCGTCCTTGGCCTCGATCCAGCGTTGCCAGTGCGACCACCAGGAGCCGGGATGGTTCGTGGCCTTGGCGAGCCACTCGTTGAAGTCGCCGGTTGGCTTGCCGCCGGTCCAGTAGTGATATTTCTGCGCCGCCGGCGGATTGACGACGCCGGCGATGTGGCCGGAGCCGGCCAGGACGTAGTCGACCTCGCCGCCGAAATATTTCGAACCGAGGAACACAGAAAGCGCCGGCGCGATATGGTCTTCCTTGGAGGCGAGGTTGTAGACCGGGATGGTGACATCCTTCAGCGATACGACGCGGCCCGCCAGTTCCATCTTGCCTTGTGAAAGTCTGTTCTCGAGATAGCAATTGCGCAGGTAGAAGGAATGGTTGGCTGCGGCCATGCGGGTCGAATCGGCGTTCCAGTAGAGCAGGTCGAAGGGCAGGGGATCCTTGCCGCGCATGTAGTTGTTGACGACATAGGGCCAGATCAGGTCGCCCGATCGCAGCATGTTGAAGGCGGTCGCCATCTTGGTGCCGTCGAGATAGCCTTTCTCGTTCATCGCCTTTTCGACGGCCGCGACCTGCTCCTCGTCGACAAACACTTTCAGGTCGCCGGCATGGGTGAAATCGACCTGCGTGGTGAAGAAGGTGGCCGATTTGATGCGGTGGTCGCCTTCCTGCGCCAACAGCGCCAGGGCGGCCGCCAGAATCGTGCCGCCGACGCAATAGCCGACGGCGTTGACGTCCTGTTCGCCGGTGGCCTTTTCGATCGTGTCCAGGCCGTATTGCAGGCCCTCTCTGATATAGGCCTCCCAGCTCTTGGTGCCGTGCCGCTCGTCCGGGTTGATCCAGGAGATGACAAAGACGGTGTGGCCCTGCTCGACGGCCCAGCGGATAAAGGATTTTTGCGGGTTGAGATCGAGAATGTAGAATTTGTTGATCCATGGCGGGCAGATCAGCAGCGGCCGCTTGAGCACGGTCTCGGTCGCCGGATCATATTGCAAGATCTCGGCGACGTCGCTGCGGCCCACCACCTTGCCGGGTGTCGTGGCCAGGTTCTTGCCGATCTCGAAGGACGAATAGTCGGCCTGCCTCAGTTTCAGGTCACCCTTGCCGGCGGCGATGTCCTCGGCCAGCATCTTCATGCCGCGCACCAGGTTTTCGCCATTTGAAGCGATGGTCTCGCGAAACAGTTCCGGGTTGGTCAGGATGAAATTCGACGGCGAAATGGCGTTGGACACCTGCTTGACGTAGAAACCGGCCTTGTGGCGGGTGTGCTCGTCCAGGCCATCGGCGTGCTCGACCAGGTCGGTCGCCCAGCGCGAGGTGACGAGATAGGCCTGCTTGAGGAAATCGAAGAAAGCGTTGCGGCCCCATTCCGGGTCCTGGAAACGCTTGTCGCCGGGCTCGGGCTTGACCGCGTCTTCGGCGTCTTCGCCGCCGTCGCTGAGGCGCTGGATGGAGTTGGCCCAGACGGTCATGTAACCGGAAAACAGCCGCGTTTGCGCCTCCAGCGCGCGCTGCGGATCGGAAAGCCAGTATTCGCTGAGCTTGGAGAAGGTTTTCACCATGTCGACGACCGGCTCGGCGACATGATCGCGCACGTCGCCTTTTTCGCGCGGCTCGGCCCATGCGGAAGCCGCCTTGCCGGCCTGCTCGATCATGCGGGCCATGTTCAAGGCGAAGCGTTCCGGATCCTTGACCAGATATTGCTCGACGGTCGAAGGCCGGTCATCTTCCGCTTTGCCCGAATCGGGTGTTTTGGACATGGTACGCGGGGTTCCTCCCGAAGCGTTTTCTTGACATAGTATCATGGCACATCCAACAGGGTCCAATGCGCTCTATCTTGGCTGCCAGGGAAAACAATATGACGACTGATACTGGCAAAACTGTTTTTTCTGGCACTGGTCGTTTTTGCCGCACAGGCGCGGCGGCCGTCTTTTTGGCGATCGCCGGCTGTTCGAGCACCAACATCGAGGGCGCCACGCCTGTCGCGGCTACCGACGGGCCGAAGAACACCGGCACCTATCCGAACCTGAATATCCCGCCGCAGGCGGCGGCGGAGCAATTCACCGAGGCGGAAAAGAACGCCAAGCTCGCCCAGTTGAAGGCGGAGGCACAGGCGCAGGGCTCAAAGGGCGGCGCGGTGAAGGTCGCGAACCCGGCGGCGCTGAGCACATTGGCGAAGCAGCACGGCACCGATGCGCTGAAGCAGATCGAAGCCAAATGCGATCCCGCCCTCGACCCTACCTGCAAATAGGGTTATATCGCGCGACCGACAACCATCCTTGCCAAAAACCACTTTGACCGTCTGGAATTGACCCACCACTGGAACTGATATGGAAGAATTTCACAAGGTCCGCCGGCTTCCGCCCTACGTCTTCGAGCAGGTCAACCGGCTGAAGGCCAGTGCCCGTTCGCGCGGCGCCGACATCATCGACCTTGGCATGGGCAATCCGGACCTGCCGACGCCCAAGGCCATCGTCGACAAATTGTGCGAGGTGGTGCGCGACCCGCGCACGCATCGCTATTCGTCGTCGCGCGGCATTCCGGGCCTGCGCCGCGCCCAGGCCAATTACTATGCCCGCCGTTTCGGCGTGAAACTCGACCCGGACACGCAAGTGGTGGCGACGCTGGGCTCGAAGGAGGGTTTTGCCAATATGGCGCAGGCGATCACCGCGCCCGGCGACGTGATCCTGTGCCCAAACCCGACCTATCCGATCCACGCTTTCGGCTTCATCATGTCGGGCGGCGTCATCCGCTCGTTGCAGGTGGAACCGGACGACGGCTTCATTCCGGCGCTGGAGCGCGGCATCCGCCATTCGATCCCGAAGCCGCTGGCGTTGATCCTCAATTATCCGTCGAACCCGACGGCGCAGGTCGCCTCGCTCGATTTCTACAAGGATGTGGTGGCCTTCGCCAAGAAGAACGACATCATCATCCTGTCTGACCTTGCCTATTCGGAAATCTATTTCGACGGCAATCGGCCGCCCTCGGTGCTGCAGGTGCCGGGCGCGATCGACGTGGCGGTCGAGTTCACCTCGATGTCGAAGACCTTTTCGATGCCCGGTTGGCGCATGGGTTTTGCCGTCGGCAACGAGCGGCTGATCTCGGCGCTGACGCGGGTGAAATCCTATCTGGACTACGGCGCCTTCACGCCGATCCAGGTGGCGGCCGCGCATGCGCTCAACGGCGACGGCGCCGATATCGCCGAGGTGCGCGAGATCTACCACAAGCGCCGCGACGTCATGGTCGACGCCTTCAGCCGCGCCGGCTGGATCGTTCCGGCGCCGGCGGCGTCGATGTTCGCCTGGGCGCCGATCCCGGAGCCTTTCAAGCATCTCGGCTCGCTCGAATTCTCCAAGCTTCTGATCGAGCACGCCGATGTGGCGGTGGCGCCGGGCGTCGGCTTCGGTGAGCATGGCGATGACCATGTGCGCATCGCGCTGGTCGAGAACGAGCACCGGATCCGGCAGGCGGCGCGCAACATCAAGCGCTTCCTGGCGTCCAGCGCCAAGCAGCCCAACAATGTGGTGCCGCTCGCCGCGCATCGTTGAGTTGCCTGATACCACATCGACCAAATTCTTGAGGCGCCGGACATGGCTGAAGCGTTGCGTGTTGGAATCGCCGGTCTCGGCACCGTCGGCGCGTCGGTGGCGCGCGTGCTGCGCGACAAGGCGACGGAACTGACGCGGCAATGCGGCCGCGAGGTCGTCGTGTCGGCCGTTTCGGCCCGCGATCCCAACCGCGACCGCGGCGTCGATCTCGGCGCGGCCAAGTGGTTCGACGATCCGGTAGCAATGGCGCAAACCGCCGAGATCGATGTCTTCGTCGAGCTGATCGGCGGCGACGAAGGGCCGTCGCATTCATCCGTGAAAGCGGCGCTTGAAGCCGGCCGCCACGTCGTCACCGCCAACAAGGCGCTGCTCGCCAAGCATGGCGTGGCGCTGGCCGAAACCGCCGAGAAGAAGGGCGTTCTGCTCAATTACGAGGCGGCGGTGGCGGGCGGCATTCCGGTCATCAAGACGATGCGCGAGGCGATGGCCGGCAATTCGGTGACCCGCGTCTTCGGCATCCTCAACGGCACCTGCAACTACATCCTGACCCGC
The DNA here is from genome assembly GCF_055811375.1 of Mesorhizobium sp. WSM4848. NCBI lineage: Bacteria > Pseudomonadati > Pseudomonadota > Alphaproteobacteria > Hyphomicrobiales > Phyllobacteriaceae > Mesorhizobium > Mesorhizobium sp. WSM4848. Next base: position 102,584 of record NZ_JBVVPX010000022.1, on the reverse strand, counting down.
ATGGAAGCCGAGGGCCTGTCGTTCGACGACTGTCTCAAAGATGCGCAGCGGCTGGGCTATGCCGAGGCCGACCCGACCTTCGACATCGAGGGCCACGACACCGCGCACAAGCTGTCGATCCTGACCAGCCTTGCCTTCGGCACGAGGATTGCCGCCAACGACATCTATATGGAAGGCATTTCCAACATCAGCCAGGCCGACATCCGCGCGGCCGGCGACCTCGGCTACCGGATAAAGCTGCTCGGCGTCGCCCAGCGCACGGAAAGCGGCATCGAACAGCGCGTGCACCCGACCATGGTGCCGACGGCCTCGGTCATCGCGCAGGTGCACGGCGTCACCAATGCGGTGGCCATCGAAACCGATATCCTTGGCGAGCTTTTGCTCTCCGGTCCCGGTGCCGGCGGCAACGCCACCGCATCGGCGGTGGTCGGCGACATTGCCGACATCGCCAAAAGCCGGCCCGGCTTCCAGCACGGTCCGGTCTTCGGCCTGCCGGCGAAGGAATTGCGGCCCTACAAGAAGGCGCAGATGCGCAGCCATGCGGGCGGCTATTTCATCCGGCTGACTGTGCATGACCGCATCGGCGTCTTTGCCGCCATCGCCAAGCGCATGGCCGACAACGACATTTCGCTGGAATCGATCGTGCAGCACGCCGCCGGGCCGGATACCGCCTTGCAGAAGACAGTGATCCTCGTCACCCACGAGACCACGGAAGCGGCGGTCCGCAAGGCTGTCGACGGCATCACCAAGGACGACCATCTGACCGACAAGCCGCAGGTCATCCGCATCGAGCGGGCGGAATAGGAATTTCTCTTTCTCCTTCAATCGATTGATATCGTTGTGTTTTCAAAAAAGACCCGCCTAGGTCTTGCTGTTGTCATGGAGCTTTGACACAACCAGCGCGCCTCTGGCGGGAGGCAAATGCCAACGAGGATCTCCACCGATGAACGTTGCCCAGAACATCGTCGCCGGCCTTGACCGGATACTCACCATGGAACTGGTGCGTGTCACCGAACGCGCTGCGGTTGCGGCGGCAAGGTTGCGCGGACGCGGCGACGAAAGGGCCGCCGACCAGGTTGCGGTCGACGCCATGCGCGAGGAGCTCAACCGCCTCGCCATCAACGGCACGGTGGTGATCGGTGAGGGCGAGCGCGACGAGGCGCCGATGCTCTATATCGGCGAAGAGGTCGGTTCCGGCAAAGGCCCGGCGGTCGACATCGCGCTCGACCCGCTCGAAGGCACGACGATCTGCGCCAAGAACCTGCCCAATGCGCTGGCCGTCATCGCCATTGCGGAAAAGGGCAGTCTCCTGTTTGCGCCCGACGTCTATATGGACAAGATCGCCATTGGCCCGGGCTATGCGGACGGCGTCATCGACATCGATGCCTCGCCGGCCGAAAACATCGCCAACCTGGCCAGGGCCAAGAGCGTGCCGGTGTCGGAGATCACCGCCTGCATCCTCGACCGGCCGCGCCATGGCGCGCTGATCGAGGCGGTGCGCGCCACGGGCGCTGCGATCCGGCTGATCGGCGATGGTGACGTCGCCGGCGTTATCCACACCACCGATCCGGACGAAACCGGCATCGACATCTATCTCGGCACCGGCGGCGCACCGGAGGGTGTGCTGGCGGCGGCAGCGTTGCGCTGCACCGGCGGCCAGATGCAGGGAAGGCTGATCCTCGACACGCCGCAAAAGCTGGCGCGCGCGGCGAAGATGGGCATCTTGGATCCGAAGCGGGTCTACCGCGCGCAAGACATGGCGCGCGGGGACGTGCTGTTCGCGGCAACCGGCGTGACCGACGGCAACATGCTGGCCGGCGTCAAGTTCGGTCGCAATTCCATCACCACGCATACGATCGTGCTGCGCTCGTCGTCGCGCACCGTGCGCGAGATCAAGGCAAGGCACCAGGATCTGGAAAAGTTTTGATTCCCGACTCGGTTAGCCGTCGCATATTGTGAGAAATGACAATCCGCAGACGGCGCGTCGCATGACGGGCGAAAACCGTATCTTCCTCGACGTCAGGCAGTCGGCATCAGGTGTTTCCTGGGAACACCGGCTGACCGAGCGGCAGGACATGACCGCACTCGCCATCGCGCAAGGCTATGGCGTGCCGGACATCGTTGCGCGCGTGCTTGCCGGGCGCGGCGTGACCGCCGAGCAGACCGAGCGGTTCCTTGATCCGACCATCCGCGACCTTTTGCCAGACCCGGCGTCGCTGACCGACATGAACAAGGCCGCCGCCCGCATCGCCGGGGCAATCATTGCCAGGGAAAAGGTGGCGATCTTCGGCGACTACGATGTCGATGGCGCGGCCTCATCGGCGCTGCTCAAGCGGTTCCTCACACATTTCTCCGTTCCAGCGGAGATCTACATACCGGATCGTATCTTCGAGGGGTACGGTCCCAACCCGGAAGCCATGCGCGAACTCGTCTCGCGCGGCGCAACGCTGATCGTCACCGTCGACTGCGGCACCAACAGCGCCGTATCCATCGACGCGGCGAACGCTGCCTGCGCCGATGTCGTGGTGCTCGATCATCACCAGCTCGGCGGTCCGTTGCCGGCAGCGGTTGCGGTAGTCAATCCCAATCGCGAGGACGACCTTTCGGGGCAGGGCCATCTTTGTGCCGCCGGCGTCGTCTTCCTGGCGCTGGTGCAGACGGCGAAGATCCTGCGCGGCCGGTTTCCGGATGCCGCACCGCCGGATCTGCTCAGCTTGCTCGACCTCGTTGCGCTTGCCACCGTTTGCGACGTGGTGCCGCTGACCGGCGTCAACCGCGCCTTCGTGGTCAAGGGACTGCAGATCGCACGTCAGCAGCGGAACGAAGGATTGGCGGCATTGGCGCGGGTCTCGCGCATCGGCGAGCCGGTCAGCACCTTTCATCTGGCCTATCTGATCGGCCCGCGCATCAATGCCGGCGGGCGCATCGGCGACGCAGCACTCGGCAGCCGTCTGCTCGCCACCGACGATCCCGTCGAGGCCCGCACCATCGCCGAGACGCTGGACCGGCTCAATCAGGAGCGGCAGCAGATGGAACTGGAAATGCTGGCCGCGGCACGCGTCGAGGCCGACGCCGAGCTTGCCGGCGGCAATGGGCCAGCCATCGTCGTCACCGCCAGCTCCAACTGGCATCCGGGCATCGTCGGCCTGCTGGCCTCGCGGCTCAAGGACCATGCGCGCCGGCCCGCTTTCGCCATCGCCTTCAACGCCAACGGTGTCGGCACGGGGTCGGGCCGTTCGGTGTCGGGCTTCGATCTTGGCCGGCTGGTGCGCGAGGCGGCCGTTGCCGGGCTGATCGTCAAGGGCGGCGGCCATGGCATGGCGGCCGGCATCACGGTGGAGCGGGCGAAACTTGGCGCGCTCAGGGCCTTCTTCGAGGAACGAGCGGCGGCCGAGGTGTTCCGGCTGCAAGGCGAGGAAAGCCTGGCGATCGACGGTGCGCTGGCCGCCGAGGGCGCCACGCTTGGCTTGCTCGATGCACTGGAGAAAGCCGGCCCGTTCGGCGCCGGGCACGTCGCACCGGTCTTTGCGCTGCCGCGCCATCGCCTTGCCGATGCGAGGCCGGTCGGCACCAATCACATCCGCGCCGAGTTGCAGTCGGAAAGCGGCGGCCGCATCCAGGCGATCGCGTTTCGCGCCGTAGATACGGCGCTCGGCGAGTTCCTGTTCAAGAACAGGGGCAAGCCGGTGCATGTCGCCGGTTCGCTGTCGGGCAATCACTGGAACGGCAACCGCACGGTGCAGTTCCGCATCGTCGATGCCGCGCGCGCCTGAGAAATCGCTTAAGCCAGAACCGTCTGCAGGCGGGCCAGATCGTCGATCTGGGCCATTGTCACCTGATAGCCGATGCGGATCGCCTCGTCGGCGCGGTGGAATTCGGTCAGGCCGACATGGCTGAGCTTTGGCTGCAGCGACATATCTGGCGGGTCGCCGGCAAGACGCGCCCGCGAAATGCGATCCTGGATGATGTTGAAGGCTTCGACCATAACGCCGGTAATGCCGAGCCGTGTCTGGTACTGGTGCCCTGTGTCGATCAGGCCGGGCCTTGGCGCGTCCTTCTCGACGACCAGTTCGCCGGCGCTGTGCTTGATGACGGCGGCGCGGCCGAACAGATCGTAGTGAAGGTTCACCGCGACCACGAGCGGCTGCTCGTAAGCGCGGCAGACCGAGACCGGGACCGGATTGACCAGCGCACCGTCGACCAGCACGCGCCCGTTGCAACTGACCGGTTCGAACACGCCGGGCAGGGCGTAGGAGGCGCGCATGGCGGTGATCAGCGAGCCGCCCGACAGCCAGATTTCATGGCCGGTGCGGATCTCCGTGGTGACGCAGACGAAAGGCTTGGGCAGATCCTCGAAACGGATGCCGGCCATGTGCTCGCGCAGCCGTGCATCGAGCTTCATGCCGCCGAACAGCCCGCTGCCGCGCAAATTGAGATCGAGAAGGCCAAAAATGCGCCGCTTGGTCAGGCTTCTGGCGAATTCTTCCAGCTCATCCAGCTTGCCGGCAAGGTAACAGCCGCCGACGAGCGCGCCGATCGAGGTGCCGGCGATCATCGACACTTCGATGCCGGCTTCGTCGAGCGCGCGCAGCACGCCGATATGGGCCCAGCCACGCGCGCAGCCGCCGCCCAATGCCAGCGAAATGCCTGTTTTCCTGGCGGGGCTCGTTTTGGATGCACCGGCGGACGATGACAGGCCATTGGCCTCCCGAACGTCAGGTCTGTTATGCAATGACGCCCAGTCGAGCATCACAATCTCCCTTGTCCCGCGGCTAGCCTATCGGCAGGCCGTATCGAAATCATGAATATACGTGATTGCAGTTCGGCGAATGGTTCAAATGGATGGTTCATGGGGCTTTCGATACGTTTCTTGCGTATCGAACAGCGGCTTGCTGCCGTCGCCGGCAAGCGTCCCCTTGCCGTCGATCAGTCCCACCGTCCGATAGAAGCAGGAACGCCGGCCGGTGTGGCAGGTTGCGTCGTGGCCCATCACTTTGACACGCAGCCATATTGCGTCCTGGTCACAATCCGTGAGCATCTCGACGATTTTCTGGACATTCCCGGACGTTTCGCCCTTTTTCCACAGGGTGCTGCGCGAGCGCGACCAGTAGTGGGCGATGCCGGTTTCCAGCGTCAGCGCCAGCGCCTCGGCGTTCATATGCGCGACCATCAGCAGCATGCCATCTTCGGCATCGGTAACGACGACGGTGACGAGGCCGCCGGCATCGAAGCGCGGCGAAAAGGCCGTGCTTTCTTCCAGTGTTTTCTTGTCTGATGGAGCTTTCGTAAATTCCACTGCCGACATCGCCGGTCCTTGTTCAGAGCCTCGCCCAGTCCGATAGGATCGGAATGGGCGAGGCTCTGTCTTGTTGTTTGGCCATGATCTGATCCGAGAACCGGTTCTCATTTCTCGCGATCATGGCTGGCGGCCGGCGAGGGTCGTTCAGCCCCTGCCGCCGCGCACCATGGTGACGAAACGGACCTGTTCCTCGGGCGTGTCCTTGAAGACGCCGGTGAAGGTCGAGGTCAGCGTCGTGGAGCCTTCCTTGCGGATGCCGCGCATGGCCATGCACATATGCTCGGCTTCGAGCATGACGGCGACGCCGCGCGGATTGAGCACATCCTGGATGACGCCGGCGATCTGTGCGGTCATCGCTTCCTGGGTCTGCAGGCGCTGGGCAAAGATATCGACGACGCGGGCGATCTTCGACAGGCCGACAACCTTGCCGTCCGGCAGATAGCCGACATGCGCCTTGCCGATGATCGGCACCATGTGGTGCTCGCAATGCGAATGGAACGTTATATCCTTGACCAGGACAAGGTCGTCATAGCCGGCGACCTCCTCGAAGGTGCGGCCGAGTTCTTCGGCCGGGCACTTGTCGTAGCCGCCGAACATTTCGCGATAGGCCTTCACCACACGCTTTGGCGTATCGACCAGGCCCTCCCGGTCCGGATTGTCGCCGGTCCAGCGCAACAGCGTGCGAACCGCGGCCTCGGCTTCGGCTTCGGTCGGCCGATCGGTGACCGGCTTTTCCATATAGGCGGAAGGGGGCATGAATTTCTTGATGACGGCATCCATAAAGGCGTCTCCCGTAGTTCCCCTCTCAGGAGGAACGAGTTGAACGGACCACGACCTTTCGGGTGTTAGAAACGTGCCCTGTTTCCAGCCCGTAAGCGGCGTGAAGTGATTTGAGCAGGGACGCGGTGGTTGGTTGCCTTGTCCATACCCGAGTACCAGCATTATATATGATCGTTGCGAGCGAAAGGAAGACCGTCAGCGGCAATCGCTGTTCGCTCGGCGGCGACGGATTGGAAAAATATGATCGACGACGTCTACAATGCGAAAATTCTGGGATTTGCCGGGAATATCGCGCGGATCGGCCGGCTCGACCATCCCGATGCAACCGCGCGCGCGCATTCCAAGCTATGCGGCTCGACGGTGACCGTCGATCTGAAGATGGATGACGGCATCGTCACCGATTTCGCCCATGACGTCAAAGCCTGCGCGCTTGGCCAGGCGTCGTCCTCGATCATGGCGCAGCATGTTGTCGGCGCCAGCGCGGACGAATTGCGCAGCGTTCGCGAGACCATGCTGAAGATGCTGAAGGAAAACGGCACGCCGCCGGAGGGCCGCTTCGCCGACCTCAGATATCTCGAACCGGTGCGCGACTACAAGGCGCGCCATGCCTCGACCATGCTGACCTTCGATGCGGTGGTCGACGCGATCGGCCAGATCGAGAAGAAGCGCGCCGAACAGGCAGCGTAGCCGTCAAATGGCGATGGATCACACGCATCAGCGGCCGCGATACACACGCAACTGGCCCGGCCCCTGGCGCAAGACGCCCGGCCGAATCCTCGGCACCTCGCTCGTGCGTTTTTATCAGCTGACGCTGTCCGGCTTTGTCGGCAATTCCTGCCGGCATTTGCCGACCTGTTCCGAATACGCGCACGAAGCGATCGCCCGCCATGGGCTATGGGCCGGCGGCTGGATGGGTTTTTTCCGCGTGCTGCGCTGCGGGCCGGGCGGGACGCATGGCATCGACCGGGTGCCGGAGGTGCTGATCGAGCGCTACGTCTGGTTCACGCCCTGGCGGTACTGGCGGATCGGAAAAAAACGCTCGGATCCGGAAACCGATGCCGGTGGTGCGTAAGCTCTGCAAACAGAGCAGGATCTTTACGATTTGCTAGGGTTAACCGCACGTTGCGCATTTAAGACAAAATCGAGACAAGACGCCTCGCTAAGCCGCTCCTGACAGCCATCAGGAGAGATTGCCAATGCGCCAGATAGACCGCCGCCCATTCGTTTTCGCCGTGGTTATCTACCTTCTGGCCTGGCTTTTTGGTTTTCCGATCCGCGCTCAATCGGCGCCGCTGGAGGAGGTCGAATGCACGCTGATCCTGGATGCTGCAAGCGGTGAAACGCTGTATCGGAACGGGGTCTGCGACCAGCGCTTCAGTCCCGCCTCGACTTTCAAGGTCCCCTTGGCCCTGATCGGCTATGATGCGGGAATCCTGAGCGACGAGCACACGCCCGCCTGGGACTACAAGCCCGAGTTCAAGGCGGTCAAGCGCGACCAGAAAACCGTCGACCCGACGATCTGGGAAAAAGACTCGGTGCTGTGGTTTTCGCAGGAAATCACCCGCCGGCTCGGCAACGAGCGGTTTGCCGGCTACGTCTCAAAATTCGACTACGGCAACACCGATGTTGCCGGCAATGCCGGCAGGAATGATGGCCTCACCCGGTCCTGGGTGAATTCTTCGCTTGAGATATCGCCGGTCGAACAGGTGAATTTCATGCGCCGCCTGCTTGCCGGCGAACTGCCGGTTTCGGACAAGGCCCACGCGATGACCAGGGCGATCTTGCCGACCTTCCGGTCAGGTGGCTGGACGGTGCAGGGCAAGACCGGGACCACCAGGCTTGGCGACAGCGCCGACAAGCGCTCGCTTGGCTGGCGCTCGCTTGGCTGGTTTGTCGGCTGGGCCAACAAGGACACGCGCGGCATCGTCTTTGCCTGCCTGGTAATCGATACGAAACGTTCCGATACGCCCAAGGGTCATAAAACGCGGGCGATGTTCCTGAAACAGCTGCCGAATCTCGTCAGGTGAACCGTATCCGGCTTTACGACGCCGAAAACTGCCAATAAAAGACCGCTCGCCGCCGGACACAACCGGCGTTTACTTTATGCATGTCCGCTGCACACTTTTGGGCGACATGCATTTCACCACCCGCGCTCGTTTGCGGGACTGGATAGGAGAATTTTATGCTGAATTCCGTTTCCCTGACATTTCCCGATGGTTCCGTCCGCGACTACGATGCGGCGATGACCGGCGCCGGCCTGACGGAATCGATCTCGAAGTCGCTGGCCAAGAAGGCGGTCGCCTACTCGATCGATGGCGTGGTGCGCGATCTTTCCGACCCGCTCGGCAAGTCCGGCAAGGTCGAGATCATCACCCGCGAAGACCCGCGCGCGCTGGAACTCATCCGCCATGACGCAGCGCATGTGTTGGCCGAAGCCGTGCAGGAATTGTGGCCGGGTACGCAGGTGACCATCGGCCCGGTGATCGAGAACGGATTCTACTATGATTTTGCCCGCAACGAGCCGTTCACGCCCGACGATTTCCCGGTGATCGAGAAGAAGATGCGCGAGATCATCGCGCGCAACAAGCCGTTCACCAAAGAGGTCTGGTCGCGCGAGAAGGCGAAGAAGATCTTTGCCGACAAGGGCGAGCGCTACAAGCTGGAACTGATCGACGCCATTCCCGAAGATCAGGACCTAAAAATCTATGCGCAAGGCGATTGGTTCGACCTCTGCCGCGGTCCGCATATGGTCTCGACCGGACAGATCGGCAGCGCCTTCAAGCTGATGAAGGTGGCCGGCGCCTATTGGCGCGGCGATTCGAACAACCCGATGCTGACCCGCATCTATGGCACCGCCTGGGCCGATCAGGCGCAGCTCGATGCCTATCAGACCATGCTGGAGGAAGCCGAAAAGCGCGATCACAGGAAGCTCGGCCGCGAGATGGACCTGTTCCATTTTCAGGAGGAGGGGCCGGGCGTTGTCTTTTGGCATGCCAAGGGCTGGAGACTGTTCCAGAACCTGGTCAACTACATGCGCCGCCGCCTCGACGAGCAGGGTTATCAGGAAGTCAACGCGCCGCAAGTGCTCGACAAGAGCCTGTGGGAGACCTCAGGTCACTGGGGCTGGTACCGGGACAATATGTTCAAGGTGACGGTTGCCGGCGACGACACCGACGACGACCGGATGTTTGCACTGAAGCCGATGAACTGCCCCGGCCACGTCCAGATCTTCAAGCACGGACTGAAGTCCTACCGCGATCTGCCGGTAAAACTTGCGGAATTCGGCAATGTGCATCGCTATGAGCCGTCCGGCGCGCTGCATGGGCTGATGCGCGTGCGCGGCTTTACCCAGGACGATGCCCACATCTTCTGCACCGAGGAACAGCTCGCCGACGAGTGCATCAAGATCAACGACCTGATCCTGTCGACCTATGCCGATTTCGGCTTCGATGAAATCACCGTCAAGCTGGCGACCCGCCCCGAAAAACGGGTCGGCACCGACGCGATGTGGGATCATGCCGAGGGCGTGCTGCAGGACGTGCTCGACAAGATCGCGGCGCGGTCGGGCAACCGGATCAAGACCGACGTCAATCCGGGCGAGGGCACGTTCTACGGGCCGAAGTTCGAATATGTGCTGAAGGACGCCATCGGCCGCGACTGGCAATGCGGCACCACACAAGTTGATTTCAACCTGCCGGAACGGTTCGGCGCCTTCTACATCGGCTCCGATTCGGAAAAGAAGCAGCCGGTGATGGTGCACCGCGCCATCTGCGGTTCGATGGAGCGCTTCCTCGGCATCCTGATCGAGAACTATTCCGGCCATTTCCCGCTGTGGTTCGCACCGCTGCAAGTGGTGGTCGCAACGATCACGTCCGATGCCGACGATTACGCGCAAAAGGTCGTCGCGCAGCTGAAGGCGGCCGGACTGTTGGCCGAAGCCGATCTTCGCAACGAGAAGATCAACTACAAGGTGCGCGAGCACAGCCTGGCCAAGGTTCCGGTCATCCTCGTCTGCGGCAAGCGCGAGGCGGAGGAAGAGACGGTCAACATCCGCCGGCTCGGCTCGCGCGACCAGGAGTCGCTCGGCCTTGGCCAGGCAGTGGCGATGCTTGCCGAAGAGGCGGTGACGCCCGACCGCAAGCGCAAACGAGCGGCCTGAGTTCAGCCGGATTGTCGACGAAATGGCGGTGGAGCGATCCACCGCCATTTTCAGATGCCCGCCATTTCACATGCTTGTCACGCCAGCCTTGTAACGAGCCTCATGCTCAAGCTGAAGATGCGCGAAAGACCGTTTCCCGAGCTTTCCTACGCCAGCCCGCATCAGCCGGCATTGACGCGCTGGTTCATCCACTCCATCGAAGGCCTGTCCGGCCGCGATCGCTTCGCGGCGCTCTATGACTTTTGGCGCCGCCATGTGGCGCCGACCGGCGAGCGCGTGTTCAGCCGCATGCTGGAGCTGATCGATGTCAGGGTGCGGACCACTGGCCAGTGGCCGCCGGAAAAATTGCCCGACACGCCGCTGGTGATCGTCGCCAACCACCCGTTCGGCATCGGCGACGGCATTGCGGTGCTGTCGCTGGCCGAGCAGCTTCAGCGCCCGTTCCGTGTCATGATCCACAAGGATCTGCTCAAGATCCGCGAGATGGAGCCTTATTCGCTGCCGATCGACTTTTCCGAGACCAAGGACGCGCTCAGGAACAACATGGCGGTGCGCCATGAGGCGGTGCGGCTGCTGAAAGGCGGCGTCATCATCGTCGTCTTCCCCGCGGGCGGCGTCGCCACCGCGCCGAAAGGTTTTGGCCGGGCGCGCGACCTGCCATGGAAGATGTTTCCGGCCCGTCTCGTTAGAGATGCCAAGGCGTCGGTTGTCCCAATGCACTTTTCCGGCCAGAACGGGCGGCTGTTCCATCTGGTCAGCGGACCCATGAAACTAGCCGAGCGTGACGAGCGCGTGGCGAAGTTCGTCGGCAGGGTTTCGCTGACGCTGCGCATTTCCCTGCTCATCCACGAATTCGCGCGGCTGTCCGGTAAATCGATCGACGTTTGCGTCGGCGACGTGCTGGGATGGGACGAATTGGCGCCGGTGCGCGACCGCAAGGCTTTGCTCGAGCGGCTTTACCGGGCCGTTTTCGATCTGGCTCCGGCCGAACCGCGCGGCCGCGGCCAGTTTCTGCCGCGACGCATGCGCAAGGCGGCTTGATCGCCGAATCCTGTAAGGCAGTGCCCCGACGATTTAGTCCGCGCCTTCCTGAGGATCGATCGCCGAGGCCTCCGTGGCCAAAACCTGGATTTCCTTGTTCTGCCCGGCCACGACGGTAAAATCTTTCTGGTAGATGCGGTCGCGGTTCTTGGCGATGATGGTGTAGTCGCCCTCGGCAAGCACCATCGAAGCAAAGGCGCCGACGGTTTCCTGGATGGGATCGCCGGATTCGTTGAGCAACGACCAGGAGGTGTCAGCGATCGCCTCCCCACCCGGCTCGCGCACCAGCTTCATGGTCATCTCCGCCGCACGATGCTCGACGGCCGCTTCGGTCAGCTTGCCGGCCTCGACGCGGATGTCGGAGCGGATGACCGCATTCACCGAGCCATAGGTCGAGACGACGTGATAGACGCCCGCGTTCAACCGCACGACGCTGTTCGGCTCGACGTCGGGTATGATCAGGGCGCGATCGTGATTGGCCTCGGCCTGGCCTTCATAGATCGAAAAGCGCAATTTCTTCGGCGGTATGCGCACCCCGCCCGACAGCACGGCGTCGAGCTTGAGTCCGCCGGCATCGAGCACGAGGCTTTCGCGCTTGGCGTCCTTGCCGACGGTGATGCGCTTGGTGGCACCGGCCCTGCCGTAAGAGGCATGGACCAGATAGCTGCCGGGCTCGAGCTGGAACACCGCGCTGCCGCCATGGGCGGAAGCGACCATCGGCAGCTTGCCGTCGCCGGTGGGGTCAGGCTTGAAGACGCGCCAGACGATGCCGCGTGTAATGTCGGCGCCCTTGTCGGTCAATTGCGCCGACAGCGTGATTGCGCCGCTGCTCGCCGCTGCCAGCGGTGCATCGCTTTTCGGGGGCGCATAGTTCGATATTCCGGGAAGTTTCAGATCACCGAGGCCGTCCGCATCTTGAGCTGCGGCAAGCGACACCGGCACCATCAACAGCGCGGCAGCGAGCCAGATCAGGAAAAGTCGCAATGTCCCCTCAAACATGCCTTGCGTTGAAGCCCAAGGCGGTGGCAATTTCAAGGCTTAAGAGTCCGATCGCTTCTGCTAGAGGCTCTTGTCCGGCGCGCCGCGCCAATGCCCGAGCCGCCCGATGTCCAGATGGTGCGCTTCAGCTCAAATTCCAAGGAGACTTGCGCCCATGGCGTCGCCGATCATCGACTTTCTGCTGACCCGAAATTCCGCGCCGATCCCGGAGTTGAAGGAACCGGCGCCCAGCGACGCTGACATCGCGACGATGATTGCCGCCGCCTCGCGAGTGCCGGACCACGGCCGGCTCGAGCCCTGGCGCTTCATCCTCTACCGGGGCGAGGCGCGCGTCGAGATCGGCAAGAAGCTGGCGGCACTTGCCACACAGCGCGAAGGCCCGCTGCCGGAAGGCCGCCACAACCAGGAACTGGCGCGCTTTTCGCGCGCGCCGCTGGTGATCGGCGTGGTGTCGAGCCCGAAGGAAAACCCAAAGATCCCGCAATGGGAGATGTTCCTGTCCGGCGGCATGGCGGCGATGAACCTGATGCTATCGGCCAATGCGCTAGGCTATGGCACCAACATGATCAGCAACTGGTATTCCGACGTGCCGGAGGGCAGGGCGATCCTGGGGCTGGCACCGCATGAGCGGGTCGTCGGCTTCATCCATATCGGCTCCTATCAGGGGCCGGCGGCGGAGCGGCCGCGGCCGGATCCGGCAAAGCTCTATGCCGACTATGCAGGGCCATGGGTGGGCTGAATGTTCTACGAGCCGGCAAAGGGGCATGGGCTGCCGCATGACCCGTCCAAGGCGATCGTGGCGCCACGGCCGATCGGCTGGATATCGACGGTGAACAAGGCCGGCGAGGTCAACCTCGCCCCCTATTCGTTCTTCAATGCGTTTTCGACGCGGCCCTTCATCGTCTGGTTTTCGTCCGAAGGCGAGAAGGACAGCGCCACCTTCGCCGAAGAAACGGGCGAGTTCGTCGCCAATCTCGTCAGCCGCGATCTCGCTGAAAAAATGGTCCGCACCTCGGTCGATGCGCCGCGCGGCGTCACCGAATTCGACTATGCCGATCTCGCCATGGCGCCGTCGCGGCTGGTTGCGCCACCCCGCGTGGCGGCGGCGCCCGCGGCGCTTGAATGCCGTGTGACGGAGATCCTGCGGCCAAAGGCTCTGGACGGGACACCGACCAGCGCCATCGTCGTCGCCGGCGAGGTCGTTGGTGTGCATATCGACGATGCTTTCCTGAAAGACGGCATCTTCGACATCGTCATGGCAGGCAATGTCGGCCGTCTCGGCTATATGGACTATGCCAGTGTCAGCGAGATCTTCTCGATGCGCCGGCCTCATTGGCGAAAAGACTAGGCTGGGAAAATATCAGGCCAAAATCCCCGCCGCCCTGGCGCGTGCCAGAAGCCGCTCGGCACGCCGCAGATGCGGCCGGTCGTACATCTTGCCGCCGATGCCGACGACGCCGGGATTTCCAGCCGCCTCGAATGCCTGGACGATCGCCAGGGAGTGTTTCACCGCCTCGGCCGACGGCGTGAAGGCAGCGTTGATGACCGGCACCTGCGCCGGATGGATCGCCATCTTGCCGGTGAAGCCGTCGCGCTCTGCCTCGGCGCATTCCGCCTCGAAGCCGGCCATGTCACGAAAACCGGGAAAAACCGTGTCGATCGCCGCGACTTCCGCGGCACCGGCGGCGAGGATGGTCATGGTGCGGGCGAAGCGGAACACATCGGTGTAGCGGCCATTCTCATCGCGGGCCGTGGGCGCACCGATTGCTGCCGAGAGATCTTCCGCACCCCAGGTTACGCCGACAAGCCGCGCACTTGCCTTGGCGTAGGTCGCAGCCGCCAGCACGCCGGCAGCTGTTTCGGTGATGATCGGCAGGATTTTTATCGCACCGTCCGGCAGCCCGCTTTCGGCCTCGTGCACCCTGAGCTTGGCCGAGAGCTGCTGGACATCCTGTCCGCTGTTCGACTTCGGCAGCATGATGCCGTCGGGTTTCACTGGCACGAGTGCCGCCAGATCCTCGTCGGTCAGGTCGGTCGAGAGATCGTTGATGCGGACATAGATCGCGGATCTGGTCTGATGCCTGTGTCCGGTGATGAAGCGTACGGCGATATCGCGGGCCAAGGTTTTGTTTTGTGGCGCGACCGAATCCTCAAGATCGACGATGACCACGTCGGCGCCGGCGCCAATCGCCTTTTCCAGCTTCTTTTCCGAATCGCCGGGAACGAACAGCAGCGAGCGCATCGGTCAGGCCGCCTTCTTCATCATCATCGCCTGCCTCGTGCATTTGGCGACGAGCACATCGTTCTGGTTGTAGGCGCGGTGCTCGAATTCGACTATGCCGCGGTCCGGCTTCGACCTGGAGTCGCGCACCGACACCACCGTCGTCTCGACGCGGATGGTGTCGCCGTGGAAGACCGGATGCGGAAACGCCGTCTCCTTCATGCCGAGATTGGCGATGGTGGTGCCGACGGTGATGTCGTTCACCGAAATACCGATCATCAGGCCCAGCGTGAATAGCGAATTGACCAGCGGCTTGCCCCATTCGCTTTTGGCGGCGAAGTCGAAATCGATGTGCAGCGGCTGCGGGTTCAGCGTCATTACCGAAAACAGCATGTTGTCGCTTTCAGTCACGGTTTTCCGCAGCGTGTGCCGGAAAACATGGCCGACGACGAACTCTTCCAGATAAAGCCCGGCCATGGTCGATCTCCTCCGCTGCGGCATCGCGCCCCGAAAATCGGAATCGATTTTTGGAAAGCTCGATGCGAAGTTCCAAAGTGTTAGCGTACTTTCCGAAACCGCGCACGTCGCCGGGCGCTGCATACGGCGCTCACAGGCCGGTCAGCAAAGAAGGGCCAGTTAACAAACATGGTGAACGGTTCGTAAACCATTTCTGCCTAGGGTCTTCACTGGGGCGGGAACGGACTCGGGCTAGGGGCGTCGCGGACGGCATGGTTGTTTCGCATTTCCTGAAATGGATCAACACGGCAAGGGTCTCTGAGCGCGCCGCTGCGGCAAGCGCATTGGCTCGCGCCTACATCAATGCCGAGCTGCCTTTCGAGGACCGCTGCGCAGCGGAGGCGGCGCTGACGCTGCTGCTCGACGATGCCTCGTCGAAAGTGCGGCTGGCGATGGCAGAGGCGCTGTCGATGAGCCACCACGCGCCGCTGCAGATCATCAGCGCGCTGGCGTCGGACCAGCCGGAAGTCGCCAACCTGGTGCTGGCACGTTCGCCGCTGCTTACCGATGCCGATCTGATCGACCGGATTGCCGGCGGCCACAAGACGACCCAGAAACTGATCGCCGATCGTCCGCGCGTCTCCATGGCGGTCGCCGCGGCGATCGCCGAGATCGGCGAGCCTGAAGCCTGCGTCACGCTTCTTTCCAACAGCTGCGCCGACATCGCTTCGCTCAGCTTCCGCCGTATCGCCGAACGCCATGGCGATCTGCCTTCGGTGCGCGAAGCGCTGATATCAGATGCGCGCCTGCCCGCCGACTGCCGGCATATGCTGCTGATAAAACTTGGTGAAACGCTCAAGGGTTCGCCGCTGGTGCTGGCGCTAATGGGCCGTGCCAGAACCGAGCGCGTCATGCGCGACGCCTGCGTCAAGGCTTCGATGACGCTGATCGAAGGCACGCGCCAGGACGAGCATGCGGCGCTCATCGAGCACCTGCGCCTGCGCGGCGACCTGACCGCAAGCTTCATCATTCGCACCATTGCGCACGGCAAGGTCGATTTCTTCGGCTCAGTGCTGGTCGCGCTCAGCCAGCAATCCGAACAACGGGTGAGGGCGCTGCTGGCCGGCGGGCACGACGTGGCGCTGCAGGCGCTACTCCGCAGCGCCGGCTTGGCCGCGGCAACGCACGCCATCATCCTGCGCGCGCTAAAGATCTGGCGCGAGGTCGCCAATGGCAAGCGCCTCGCCGGCGTCCAGGAAGTCAGCTGGCTGATGTTGAAGGAATTGGGCGGGCAGTCCGCCGAAGGCGATCTCGCCGGATTGGTCAAATCGATCCACCTCGATGCGCTGCGCGAAAACGCGCGCGGTCACGCACTGGCGATCGTGGCGGCCTAGTGTCGGTGACCAGAGTTTGTAACCGTGGCGGTAGCGCGGTCTTGCCTTCTCCCCTTGTGGGAGAAGGTGGATCGGCGCGCAGCGCCGAGACGGAAGAGGGGTGCTGGACGGAGTGCGGTTCTTGCCAAGCTGACCCCTCATCCGACCTCGCTTCGCGAGGCCACCTTCTCCCACACGGGGAGAAGGGGGAGCCAATCTCAAAATGTCGGCGATTTGCGTGACATGGTGCTGGACGGAGCGCTATGGCCGGGCAATCTCGCCCGATGCCGCATCAGCCCGTTGCTGCTACCAAACGTCGTTTCGCTCGCTCGATGCGGCGCGAGCCAACGGAGGCGGAAGACCGCCTGTGGCACGAACTGCGCGGTCGCAGGCTCGACCGCATCAAATTCCGGCGTCAGGTTCCGATCGGCAGATTCATCGCCGATTTCGTTTGCGCCGAGGCCAGGCTGATCGTCGAGATCGACGGCAGCCAGCATGCCGACTCGAACCACGATCGGGAGCGAGATGCCGAATTGAAGGCGAGGGGCTTTCGTGTGCTGCGCTTCTGGAACGACGACGTGCTGCGGGATTTGAACGCCGTCTGCGACACTATCATCGCTTATGCCCGCGACCAGAGTTTGCAACCGTGGCGGTAGCGCAATCTTGCCTTCTCCCCTTGTGGGAGAAGGTGGATCGGCGCGCCGCGCCGAGACGGAAGAGGGGTGTTGGACGGAGTGCGGGTTTTGCCAAGCTGGAGCACCCCTCATCCGACCGAGCTTCGCTCGGCCACCTTCTCCCACAAGGGGAGAAGGGGGAACGCTCAGATATCCAGCACTTCCGTTTCGGCGAATTCCGCGCGTTCCTGGATGAAGCGGAAGCGGGCTTCCGGCTTGGTGCCCATCAGCGCGTCGACCGCATCCTTGGTTGCCGCCTCGGCGTCGATCACGTCGACCCTGAGCAGCGTGCGCTTTCTCGGGTCCATGGTGGTTTCCTTGAGCTGGGTGGCCATCATTTCGCCCAACCCCTTGAAGCGGCCGATTTCGACCTTGCCGCGCCCGGTGAACTCGCTGCGCAGCAGTTCGTCCTTATGCGCATCGTCGCGGGCATAGGCGACCTTGCCGCCTTGCCGGATCGAGTAGAGCGGCGGCACCGCCAGGTAGAGATGTCCGCCGCGGACCAGGCTCGGCATCTCCTGATAGAAGAAGGTGATCAGCAGCGAAGCGATATGGGCGCCGTCGACGTCGGCGTCGGTCATGATGATGACCCGGTCGTAGCGCAGATCCTGATCGCGGTATTTTGACCGCGTGCCACAGCCAAGCGCCTGGATCAGGTCGGAAATCTGCTGGTTGCCAGCCAGCTTGTCGTTGCCGGCGCTGGCGACGTTGAGAATCTTGCCGCGCAGCGGCAACACCGCCTGGCTGGCGCGGTCGCGCGCCTGTTTCGCCGAGCCGCCGGCCGAATCGCCCTCGACGATGAAGAGCTCGGCGCCGGCCGCGGCATTCTGCGTGCAGTCGGCAAGCTTGCCGGGCAGGCGCAGCTTGCGCACCGCGCTCTTGCGCGAGACTTCCTTTTCCTGGCGGCGGCGCACCCGCTCGTCAGCACGCGCGATCACCCATTCGAGCAGCTTCGAAGCTTCCTGCGGGTTGTCGGCCAGCCAGTGATCGAAGGGGTCGCGGATCGCGGCCTCGACGATCCTGATCGCCTCGATCGTCGCCAGCCGGTCCTTGGTTTGGCCGACGAATTCCGGCTCGCGGATGAACACCGACAGCATGCCCGCCGCCGAGATCATGACGTCTTCCGAGGTGACGATCGACGCACGCTTGTTGCCGACCAGCTCGGCATAGGCGCGCAGGCCGCGCGTCAAGACGTTGCGGAAGCCGGCCTCGTGGGTGCCGCCTTCGCCGGTCGGAATGGTGTTGCAGTAGGAATTGAGAAATCCGTCGCCGCCGAACCAGGTCACCGCCCATTCGAGCGAGCCGTGACCGCCTTGCCTGTCGCTTTTGCCGGCAAAGATTTCGCGGGTGACCTGGAATTCGTCGCCGAGCGAGGCTTTCAGATAGTCCTTGAGGCCACCGGGAAAATGGAACTCGGCCTTGGCCGGCGTCGTGTCCTTCTCCTTGAGAAGCGACGGATCGCAGGTCCAGCGGATCTCGACGCCGCCGAACAGATAGGCTTTCGAGCGGGTCATCCGGTAGAGCCGCGCCGGCTCGAACGCCGCACCCTTGCCAAAGATCTGCTCGTCGGGATGGAAGCGTATCCTGGTGCCGCGGCGGTTATGCACCTCGCCGAGCTGTTCCAGGCCGGTCACCGGAACGCCGCGCGAAAAACGCTGGCGATAGAGCTGGCGGCCGCGCGCGACCTCGACCTCGAGATGGTCCGACAGCGCGTTGACGACGGAGACGCCGACGCCGTGCAGGCCGCCCGAGGTTTCGTAGACCTTGCTGTCGAACTTGCCGCCCGAATGCAGCGTCGTCATGATGACTTCGAGCGCCGGCTTCTTGAATTTCGGATGCGGATCGACCGGAATGCCGCGACCATTGTCGGTCACCGCCAGATATCCGTCGGCCGAAAGCTCGACATCGATGAAAGTCGCGTGGCCGGCGACCGCCTCGTCCATCGAATTGTCGATGACCTCGGCGAACAAATGGTGCATCGCCTTGTCGTCGGTGCCGCCGATATACATGCCGGGCCGCCGCCGCACCGGCTCCAGCCCTTCCAGAACCTCGATGTCGGCGGCACTGTAGCTCTCGCTGCCGTCGCGGGATGCCGGGCGCTTTGCCGCCTGCACCAGCGGGTCGGCCGGGCGCGCGGTGGCGCGAACCGGTTGCGGTTGCTTGTCCAGATTGCCGAAAAGATCGTTGCTGTCGTTCATGCTGGTCCTGGATTGCGATACTGCGAATCACCAACCGATACTGCCACGGTTTTTGCGGGCAGGCGACGGAGGTTCCCGTTACGTTCGAGGATAGAGCCTCTTACTGCAAAACCATCCGACAACCAAGCGGCGGAAATGGGTCGAGGGCATCGACGTTTTGTAAACCTTGTCCGAAGGTTACGTCCGAAGGTTGGCCGAAAAACGGTATTCACGGATTGCTGCTGACCTAGGATGCGGCAGAACCTGTGAAGAGGCTGTCGCTTACGCATGTTGGATTACAGTTCGCTCCTGCTTGCGGCAGCGCTGTCGGGCACGTGCCTCAGCATCACCATGTTTGCGATCTGGTTCACCGCGCCACAGGCACGCTTTGTGCTGACGGTGGCTTGCGGCGTTCTCGTGCTCGTCGCGCATGTGGTCTTGTTCTGGCATTATGCCCGGCATCCCAGCCCTTGGCTTTGCCAGATCGTGCTTGCGCTTCTCAGTCTGGGCTTCCTGACCCTCTGCCTGTCGGCCATGCAGTATCTCGGCGTCCGCGACTACAGGCGCGCCATCCTGCCGACCGTGGCTGCGATGGCGGTTTGCGCAGCCGCGACCTCGCTGGGCCTTGATGGCGTCGGCTTCATCGTCACCTACGCGACGGTAACGGCGCTGCTCTGGCTTATCGGGGTGATGTTCTGGATCAAAGGTGGTCACGATCGCCGGATATTGCTGGCCGTTTCGTTCCTGAGCGGCGTCTGTGCGCTGTCCTTCGGACTTTGCGGCGCGGTCCTGCTGGTCACGGGCCAATGGGTGCTCGGCGTTGCGCCCGACAACTGGGCCGAACGGTTGAATTCCGCCGTGGCGGTCGCCTGCATGACGGGGCTCGGCGCATTGACGGTCTCCCTGCATCATTTGCAGACGCAGATCGAACTGAAGACTGAGACCATGACCGACCCATTGACCGGGCTGATGAACCGGCGGGCGTTGACGGCATTCTACGGTGAGCGGGTTTTCGGCCCGTTCATGTCCGTCGCAATGTTCGACCTCGATCATTTCAAGAAGACGAACGATGTATTCGGTCATCCGGTCGGCGATCAGGTTCTGTGCCGCTTCGCAGCTGTCATCAGGAAATATGCCAGGACCGGAGTCGACGCCTTCCGGCTGGGCGGCGAGGAATTCGTCCTCGTCATGTCGCGGATGACTGAAGAGAAGGCTTACGACATTGCGAGCAAGATCAGCGTCGCCTTCGGCACGGAAGTCGTCGCCACCCAGCTTGGTCCGTTGCGCAGCACAGTCAGTGGCGGCATCGGCTTTGGCGCGACGGATGGCACCAGTCTCGACAATGTGCTGGCCGAAGCCGACGCCGCACTCTATGCGGCAAAGCGCGCCGGGCGAAATCGCGTCGTCGCCCAGAACAAGGCGAGCAAGGCCGACGCGCCGGCCTTGCGTTCTGCCTGATTGAGGCTTCTATCTTCTTGTTAGACCATGATCCGAAAACCGGATTCCACTTTTCGGGATCGTGGTCTACTCCGCCGCCCCCAGATACTCCGACAGCGGCGGGCAGGAGCAGACGAGGTTGCGGTCGCCGGCGACATTGTCGATGCGCGACACCGGTGGCCAGTATTTGGCTGATGTGTCGGCATCGCCGGCCGGGTAGGCCGCCTCCAGGCGCGAATAGGGATGCGTCCACTGGCTGGCCAGCGCCTCGGCAGCGGTATGCGGCGCATTGACCAGCGGATTGTCGGCCAGGGGCCATTCGCCTTTCGCCACCTTGGCTGCCTCGCCCGATATCGCGATCATCGCCTCGCAGAAGCGATCGAGCTCGCTCTTGGGTTCGGACTCGGTCGGCTCGACCATCAAGGTGCCGGCGACCGGAAACGACATGGTCGGCGCATGAAAACCATAATCGATCAGCCGCTTGGCGATATCGTCGACGCTGATGCCGGAGTTCTCCTTGAGCACCCGGGTGTCGAGGATGCACTCATGGGCGATGCGATCGTGCCTGCCCTTGTAGAGCAGCGGGAAGTGCGGTGCGAGCCGCGTCGCCACATAGTTGGCGGAAACGATCGCCGTCTCGGTGGCCTGCTTGAGGCCGGAAGCACCCATCATGCGGATATACATCCAGGTGATCGGCAGGATCGAAGCGCTGCCGAACGGTGCAGCTGACACGGCATGGGCCGAGCCTTCGCTGACGTGGCCGGGCAGATAAGGCTTTAGATGCGCCTTGACGCCGATCGGGCCGACGCCGGGACCGCCGCCGCCATGCGGGATGCAGAAGGTCTTGTGCAGGTTCATGTGGCAGACATCGGCGCCGATGTCGCCCGGGCGGGCGAGGCCGACCAGCGCGTTGAGGTTGGCGCCGTCGAAATAGACCTGGCCGCCATGCTCGTGAATGAGGGCGCAGAGGTGGCGCGCGCCTTCTTCGTATACGCCATGCGTCGAGGGATAGGTGAACATAAGCGCGGCGAGATTCTTGGAATGCTCATTGGCTTTGGCACTCATATCGTCCATATCGATATTGCCATCCTCGGTGCAGCGCACGACGACGACGTTCATGCCGGCCATCGCCGCACTCGCTGGATTGGTGCCATGCGCCGATGACGGGATCAGGCAGACCGTGCGGTGAGCTTCGCCGCGTGAGCGGTGGTAGCCGCGAATGGCGAGCAACCCGGCATATTCGCCCTGGCTGCCGGCATTGGGCTGCAGGGTCACCGCGTCGAAGCCGGTGATTTCCGCCAGCCAGGCTTCCAGCTCGTCGATCATGGCGCGGTAGCCGGCCGAATGGCTTGCCGGGGCGAAGGGATGCAAATTGGCGATATCAGGCCAGCTTACCGGCATCATCTCGGCGGCGGCATTGAGCTTCATCGTGCAGGAGCCGAGCGGAATCATGGCGCGGTCGAGCGCCAGGTCCTTGTCGGCCAGCCGGCGCAGGAATCGCATCATCTCGGTTTCCGAGTGGTTTTCGCGGAACACCGGCTGCGTGAGAAACGCCTTGCCGCGCGGCTTTCCGGGCATGGTGCTGCCGACGGCTGCGCCCGCCTTGGCGCCGAACAGCGCCGCGATAGCCTCCAGATCGGCATCGGTCGAGGTCTCGTCGAAGCTGATCCCGATGTGGTCGGCGTCGATGACGCGCAGCAAGCGGCCGGTCCTTTCAGCAGCGGTGGCGATCGCGTCGGCTCTGCCTTTCAACTCCACCGTCACCGTGTCGAAGCGGCTGGCGCCAAGCACCGAGATTCCTGCTGCCTTGAGGCCGTCAGCCAGCTGGTTGGCCAATGCATGGATTCGGCCGGCGATCGCCTGCAGCCCGGCAGGGCCGTGCCAGATCGCATAGGCTGTCGCCATGTTGGCGAGCAGCGCCTGTGCGGTGCAGATGTTGGAGGTCGCCTTGTCGCGGCGGATATGCTGTTCACGCGTCTGCAAGGCGAGGCGATAGCCGGGCCGGCCCTTGCTGTCGGTGGACTGGCCGACAAGGCGGCCGGGCATCAGCCGTGTCAGCCTGTCGGAAACGGCGCAATAGGCGGCATGCGGTCCGCCAAAGCCCATCGGCACGCCGAAGCGCTGCATCGGGCCGACGGCGATGTCGGCGCCAAGCGCAGCCGGCGCGTCGGTCAGCGTCAGGGCGAGCGGATCGGCAATGAAGACGACCAGCGCGCCGGTGGCGCGGGCCTGCTCGATTGCCGCCCTGTGGTCGCCATAGATGCCGAACGTGTCGGGCCAGGAGACCAGCAGAGCGGCGGTGTTGTCGTCGATCGTGTCGCCGTCGACCTCGATGTCGAGCGGCTCGGCGCGGGTGCGCACGACATCGAGCGTCTGCGGATGCGGCGTGCCGGCCAGCGCCACTTTGGTCCGCTTGTCGCGGTGGTGGCGTAACGCGATGCCGACTGCTTCGGCCACCGCCGTCGCCTCGTCGAGCAACGAGGCCGACGCCACCGGCAGCCCGGTCAGTTCAGTGACCAAGGTCTGGAAATTGAAAAGCATTTCGAGCCGGCCCTGGCTGATCTCTGCCTGGTAGGGCGTGTAAGCGGTATACCAGGCCGGGTTCTCGAACAGGTTGCGCTGGATGACCGGCGGCACGTGGACGCCGTGGTAGCCGGCGCCGATGAAGCTTTTCAAAACCGTATTTTTCGCCATTGTCGCTGAAAGCTCGGCCAGCGCCTCGGCTTCGCTCGCCGGGGCAGGCAAGGCCAGCGGCCGGTCGAGCCGGATCGATTTCGGCACAGCCTGGCTGATCAGCGTCTCGACCGAGGGAACGCCGATCGTCGCCAGCATGGCTCTGACATCATTGAGGCCAGGGCCAATATGGCGGGCCGAGAAGGGGTAGGGTGCTGCGGTCATCGTCCTGGTCCTGCTCTCTCAACCAATATGGGCTTTGTAGGCGGCCTCATCCAGGAGACCTTCGAGTTGGCTTTCATCGGCCAGCTTCATCTTCCACAGCCAGCCTTCGCTGGTCGCCGCCGAATTGACCAGGGACGGATCAGACGAGAGCGCGGTGTTGGCCTCGGTGATCTCGCCGTTGACCGGCGCATAGACGTCCGATGCCGCCTTGACCGATTCGACCACGACGGCGGTGTCGCCCTTGGCCAGCTTTTTCCCAGGCTCCGGCAATTCGACGAAGACGAGATCGCCGAGCTGTTCCTGCGCATAGTCGGTGATGCCGATGGTGGCGATACCGCCTTCGACGCGGAGCCATTCGTGATCTTCGGTGAAATAGGTCTTTGCCATGAAGTTTATCCTTTGCGGTAGCGATGCGGCCTGAAGGGCAGGGGATTGATATCGACCGGGATTTTGGTCGCGCGAACGTCGGCGAAGAGTTTTGCGCCAGGTTTGGCCAACGCTGTCAGGACGTAGCCCATGGCGACCGGATGGCCGGCCGAGGGGCCGAAACCGCCGGAGGTGACGTGGCCGGCGGGATTGCCGTCGGCCTCGAAAAGGGCTGCACCGGCGCGCACCGGCTGGCGGCCTTCCGGCTTCAGGCCGACGCGTTTTTGCGCCGGGCCGCGCTCCAGGATTGCACGCAATGCGTCGGCGCCGATGAAAGCGCCAGTGGCGCGAACCTCCTTCGGGATCGCCCACATCAGCCCGGCGCTGGCCGGGTCGATCTCAGGCGTGATGTCCAG
This sequence comes from Mesorhizobium sp. WSM4848, assembly GCF_055811375.1. Classification (NCBI taxonomy): domain Bacteria; kingdom Pseudomonadati; phylum Pseudomonadota; class Alphaproteobacteria; order Hyphomicrobiales; family Phyllobacteriaceae; genus Mesorhizobium; species Mesorhizobium sp. WSM4848. The sequence goes on along the minus strand of NZ_JBVVPX010000022.1, from coordinate 78,288 downwards.
TCCGTGCAGGCACAGCCCCGCTTCGAGCCGCAGGCTGTCGCGGGCGGCCAGCCCAACCCACATCACGCGCTCGTCCTCGAGCAGCTTGGCGACGAGATTTCGCGCATCCGCTTCCGGCAGGCCGATCTCGAAACCGTCTTCACCGGTATAGCCCGAGCGGCTCATGAACCAGTTTTCGCGGGGCTCGAAGCCGTGCATGAACAGCAGCGATCCGGTTTCGATGCCGGCGCGCGACAGGGCGGCCCAGGCTTCAGGCCCCTGGATCGCCAGGAAGACGCGATCCAGTGCTTCAATCTTGGCGTCAAAGTCCCCCTTGGCATCCCAATACCCTTGTGCGTCAAAGTCCTCGGCAAGCTGACGAAGGTGTTTTTCGTCGGCTTCAGCATTGCCGGCATTGGCGACGACCATGAAGCGTTGCCGGCCGAGCCTGGTGACGATCAGATCGTCGATGATGCCGGCGGCTTCATTGAGAAAGAACGTGTATTTGGACTGGGAAATCTCAAGCGCGCCGGCGTCGAACGGGCAGGCACGATTGAGCAGTGCTTCAGCGCCCGAGCCACTGATCTCGAACAGCTTCATGTGTGAGATGTCGAACAGGCCGGCATGTTCGCGGGTATGAAGGTGCTCCTTCATCACGCCGGCCGGATAGGTCAGCGGCATCGACCAGCCGGCGAACGCGCCAAAGCGCGCACCGGCGGCCATGTGCAGGTCTTCGAGGGGAAGGTGTTTGGTGTCGTCGCCCGTCATGTCGTCTCCAGAGTCGCACGCAATCGGCCGCGAATGGCGACCAGTCCGTGCCCCTCTGTCTGAAGCCTGAGAGACTCGCGCCCCGTAACTCTGTCGGCAGCGCTTACACCTTCGGCGCGGGGCGAAAAAAACCCCGACTTTCCAGAGTGTCTTTCCCGTCTACGGTTCTTTTTGCCTGAGAGATTTCGGGCGATTTCCCCTTCGGCGGCAGCTCTCGCTGCTCTCTCCCGCAAACAGGTAGGACTCAATTTGAGCCCTCGACTCGTCATCCATAGCCTGTCGGCGACACCTTGTCACCTGCCAGCGACAGCTTGCCGACAAGTCTTCGCTAACCACGCGGCTTGCCGGTTTCTCAAGGAACTGCCGATATGTTGGGTCCAAACGACGTATGGATGGGAACGAAATGGGCGAATTGAAGAGCGCTGGGGTGGCCGAGCTGGCCTCGAAAAATCGGGTCACAGCGGAAGACGTGGTCATACTGCACCGCGAGGTGTTCGGCGACGGGGTGGTGACGCGCAGCGAGGCCGAGGCGCTGTTTGCGCTCGACGCGATAGAAGGGGACAAATGCGCGGAATGGCCGGATTTTTTCATCGAAGCCGTCACCGACTTCATCGTTCATCAGGAAAAGCCGGCGGGCTATATCTCGCAGGACAATGCCGACTGGCTGGTCCGAGCGCTTTCGCGTGACGGCATGGTCGACAGCCTGACCGAACTCGAACTGCTCGTGCATGTGCTGGAAAAGGCGAAATCCTCGCCGAACGGGCTTTGCACCTATGCGCTGGAGCAGGTCGCCCATGCGGTCATCGACGGCAAAGGGCCGCTGATGCACGGCGGCAAGCTGGTGCCCGGGCTGATCGCCAAGGCGGAGGTCGAGCTTCTGCGCCGCATCCTCTTTGCCTATGGCGGCGACGGCGACATTGCCATCACCCGCGTCGAGGCAGAGGTGCTGTTCAAGATCAACGAGCGGACCGCGGCAGCCAACAACGATCCGTCGTGGAATGACCTGTTCGTCAAGGCGATCGCCAATTACGTCATGTGCTCGGCCGGCTACGAAGCGCCGGTGCGCGACGTGGCGCTGCGCCAAGACGCTTTCCTGGAGCAGGCCGATCCAGAGATCGGCGGTTTCTTCGGCCGCATGGTATCGGGTGGCCTCGCCGGCATCATGAAAGCCTACTGCGCCGCCGGGCGATATCGAATCCGAATGGGAATCGAAGAACAAGGCAGCCGAGGCACTGGCCCGCCGCGCCGAAACGACCGACGCGGGCGAGGCGAAATGGCTGGCCGAGCGCATCGGCAACGACCGGCCGCTGCATGAGAACGAGCGCGCGCTGCTGACACTGATCAAGCACGCCTCGCCGGAAATCCATCCGGTGCTCAAGCCGCTGATCGACAAGGTCGCTTGAGCAAGCACCAAACGCTGATCGGAAATGGCGGAGCTATGGCGTCAAATGCCGCCGTACCAGTCGTAGCCATTGTCCTCCCAGTAGCCGCCCCTGCCGCCGCCGATCGCGGCGAAACTGTCGACCAGTTCGATCCGGCGGAGATACTTTGGCATCTTGTAGCCGATCTGGCGCTCGACGCGGACGCGTAGCGGCGCCCCGTTCTCGACCGGCAGCGGCTTGCCGTTCAAGCCATAGGCAAGGATCGTCTGCGGGTGACGCGCATCGATCAGGTCGATCGAGCCGTAGTATTTGATGTCGCCGGACAGGCTGCGGTCGATCGTGTCGAGGCAATGGAACACGACGTAGCGCGCCTGCGGCTTGACCACCGCCTGATCAAGCACCAGCGACAGCGGCGTGCCGGTCCATTTGGCGATGCAACTCCAGCCTTCGACGCAATCGTGGCGGGTGATCTGGGTGCGGCTTGGCATGTTCATCAATTGCTCACGGGTCAGCGACAGCGGCTTTTCGACGAGGCCGGAGACCTCGAGGCGCCAGTCGGCGAAATTGTTGGCGAGCAGGCCCTTGTAGACGTCGTCGTCCGGCGCGGTGACGCCGTTCGGCCGCTGCGGCTGGCGAATGTCGGCTTCGGTGAATTCCGGCGCCAGCGAATCGCCGGCAAGCAGGCGTTGCGCGCGCCACGTCAGGCCGTTGGCGCCTTCAAGGAAACTGCGCAGGCCATCGCCGACACGAAGCTGGCTGTCGAACGCATCGCAACCCGACAGCATGATGCCGGAGACGCCGAGGCTGGCCGAGGTCAGGAATTTTCTGCGGCTGATCACAAACTTCGCCATCTCACGCACTCCTCTGCGGCGTCTTGCCGCCATCCGCCGGCGGATCGGTCCGGTACCAGCCGGTGATGATGGAACGCAGCTCGTTGATCGGCCCGGCGGCCAAGATCATCAGCAAATGGATGATGAAGAAGGCGACGAGCAGCAGCATCACGATGAAATGAATGGTCCGCGCCGTCTGCCGGCCACCAAGCAGATCGTTGAGGAACGGCAGCACCGCGTTCATGCTCGGCGACATGGCAAGGCCGGTGATGATCATCAGCGGCAGCAGCACGAACATCACGCTGCCATAGGCCATCTTCTGCAGCGTGTTGTACTCGCGGCTGTGGTGGAATTTGAATTTGGCATGATCGACGATGTCTCGCGGCAAGCGCCTGAGATCGGCGATGCGAGGGGCCAGATCGCGGCGCAAATGGCCGTTGATCAGGCTGGCGACCAGCCAGACGACCAGGGTTGTGGTCAGTATCCAGGCGAAGAAGAAATGGACGACGCGGGCGGTGCCGAGGTCGTAATAGGAGGGGATCGTCGCCCAGGACGGGAAGGCGCGGGACGCCTCCCGACCCGCCGGCCCCGACCAGCCGAGCACACCGGTTGTGTCGAAGCGCTTGCCGAAGATTTCGGTGTAGCCGCGCGGGCCGTTTGCGGTGTTCTCGGCGCCGATGGCGAAGATGGTGTTGTTATAGGCGAATCCCGATTCCTTGCCGATATAGAGCTGGGGGCGGGCGTTGAAGATCTGCAGGCCGGAAAGCAGCATGAAGAACAGCGAGATGGCCCAGAGCCAATGCGTCAGCCGCGTCCAGCGCGACTGCCGGTAGATCAGCGTCGCATCCTTCGGCCCGGCAGTATCTGGCCCGACAGTGGATTGGCTCCTGGCAACCGATTGCATTTTTTCGCGTCCTTCCGGCCGTCGGCCTTCCCGATCGTTCTCCTCCCAATACGTTGCCAGCCAAAGCGATGTTTCATCCGATCACGGAATTATTACAGACTGCCCCGTGCTACCGGCTCCCGAGGCTGACGGCGAGGTTGACCGCGGCGGCGACGATCACTGTATTGAAAAAGAACGACACGATCGAATGCAAAAGCACGATGCGACGCATTTGCGTGGTCGAGACCGCGGTATCGGAGGTCTGTGAGGTCATGCCGATTGTGGCCGAGAAGTAGAGGAAATCCCAGCCGTCCGGCTGCTCCTTACCGGGAAACAAGAGGCCGCCGACGGGCTTTTTCTGCTTCGCTTTGCTGCCAGTGTCGGTCTCTTCGTCGTTGACCCAGTAAACATGCGCGTAGTGCAGCGCTGTCATGGCGTGGATAGCGGGATCGACAGCAGCGCGAAGGTGAGTTCGACAGGGTGCGCGCTGCCCTCGCGATTGATCAATTGGAACAGCGAGACGAATGGCAACGGTGACGACAATCAGCGTCACGGCAAAGATGACCAGCACCGGCTGGTCGGTGGCGCGGGCATTCTTGCTCAGATAGCGGCCGGTGAGCAGCGGCACCTGGGCGACAACAATGACGGTGTAGGCGGCGAAAAACGCATTGGCGCCGATCGAGAAGGCGAGCGGAGTGCGCAAGACCAGCGCGATCGCCAGTGCCACTACACCGATGCAGGCCGACACCGCGAACTGCATGTGGCGGTGCAGTGGTTTCTTCAGGGGCAGTTCGGTCGTCATGGCCCGGTTGTCTTACGCGCAAACGACGTTGTAGCACTTTTGCATCTGCGCATGCCTGCGCCACTCTCCGCGAGGATCGGCTCGCCACAGGGGAAACACATCAAACGCTCTAGAAAACGCCGCCGATCCCAATGCCGCCGCTGATGTCGGGCGGCGGTGCAGCCGGACGCGAGGATTGCTGCTGCGACCTTGCGGCTTTTCGGCTGCCCACCCCCTTGCGTGCCGGAGCCGCCTCCGATGCCACCTTCGCCGGCTTGATCTTCCGAACGACCACCGGATCCTTGCAAACCCGCCCGGAGTGCAGGAACAGGTCACTCAGGAGCTCAACCGTAGGCTCGGTCGCGGATGCGGTTCTCGCGGTATTTTTGTAGTAGTTGGTGAGCGCGCGCACGGAGCCCTTGCCCCAACTTCCGTCCACTGTCATCCGATAGCAGCCCAAACGTCGCAATTCGGTCTGGATGCTTCGCGCGAGATCGGTCGCTTTTTTGGAATCCGTTTCAGTCGCCGAAGTGCCGACGATCAGCGCTTCAAGTCCGGAGACGATGCTCTGCCTCGCCCCCTCAAGGCTGGCGACCTGCGTGCCGGCGGGCTTGTCCGTAGCGTCGGGTAAGGGCGAAACCTCGACCGAACGCAATGCCTGGCCAACGATAAGCACGGCCGTCTGCAGGTCGTTGGAAGCGAGCTCGACCTTCAACCTCTCCTTGGCGGCAGGATCGGCCAGGATGCGCGACAGGCTGGCGCTGAGCTGGGCCGGGTCGAGCACTTGCTGCTCGGTGAAGTAAAACTGCTCGCGAAGGTTCGACTGATCCCACGGAACCTGACGCCCGATGGTGATTGCCTCGGTCTCGTTGCGCACGCGGATCATCATGTCCGAAATGCTGAGCCCGGGAATCTCGACGTTCTTCAACAATGCCGTGGTGAAGGGGCTGTTGTCGCCAGAGCCGTCGACAGCAACGTTGCCAGGCTGTGTTGCAAAGGCAATGAACGTGTTTTCACCGACTTCGATCTGCGCGAGGCCATCCATGGCGCTGGGGCCTTTGCCCATCGGGTTGTTACGACAGGCATCAAGAAACACGAAGGTCTGCCTTTCACGGCTGGCAAATCTCGAAATCACATCGTTGAGCTTGACCGCGCCCCCGATCAACTCCTGCAGGTTCTCGGCGCTTGGCGTATCGACCGGCAGAAGATAGTTCTCGCCACCGAGTTGCACGCCGTGGCCAGCGTAGAAAATGAGGACAGCACTGGCGCTTGCCAACTTGCCCTCGGCTTGTTTGAAAAGCTTGGTGAACCCGTCGGACGACAGGTTGGTTGCCGTTAGCACATCGAATTTCAGCCTCTTCAGGCTTTCAGAGATTCTGGCCGCGTCGTTTGCAGCATTGGCCAGATGCGGGAGACGGGCGCCCCGGTAGTCGGAGTTGCCGATGACGATCGCGAGCCGCTTGCTCGGCTGTGGCGACTGGCCTTCCTCGACCGCGGCTTGAGCGCCGAGGGATCCGACAAGTGAAAGCAGCAGGACCACAGCAATACGCAGGTGGAGACGGTAGCTCATGGCAAGGGCTCGTTTCGGCGCGTGACATCGTCAAGTCGCCGAAGCGTCCGCCCGACTGGCGCCGTTCCGCTCATGCGCCGGAAACGGTATCTCCGAAGACCGCCGCAATTTTTACACCAGAACCCATATCAAAGGAAGCGTAAGGCGCGACCCGCTTTCGATCTGGCTCGGTTTCCCTGTGGGTCCAGCCGGACGATCGCCGCCGCAACCACGGTCCGCCGGAAAGCCAGTGGCCCCCACGAGATCATATCCACGCTAGAAATAATTTGTTACGCTCCTACCAGCGCTGCCGTAGTGTTGCACTTAGATCTACTGCAGTCAGGAACGTTTTTCATAGTTCAACCGTGCATTGCATGTCCTGATATTTAAGCCAGACGACACAAGTAGCAGGGGAAGGGGACAATGAAAGGCAAGAGTTGGCGTTCGCGCCTGTGCACGAGTTCAATTTCGATTGGTGCTGCATTGGTTTTCCTGCCTTCGAAGGCAAACGCCTGTATCGAGGACGGTAGTGAGGGCACCCTGCTGCCGGGCTGCTACGCCGGCGTGACCGTCAATAGCGCGATCGTCGACACGTCCCTGGATGCTCTTCTCAATTTGTCTGACGACATCATCCAGGCGGATGTCGACCCCGCAAACGCAGCTTTGCCGGCCCAGTCTTCACCGTTCGGCGTCTTCGCTTCCGGCCAATTAGCCCACACGGAGCATGACGGCTTCATCGTTTCGAACGATTTGCGCGTCTTTGACGGATCAAGTTTCGACGTCGATGAATTTTCCGCTGCCGTCAGTGTCGACTTCAATGCGGCAAAGCATTTCGGGTTCGACAGCAAGCATGGTTTGAACCTGGGGCTGTTCGGCGGTTATGCCTCGGCCGACGTCGATGTCGACGATTTCGGAGTCGGAGACGCGACCAACAGAAGCGGCATGTTCGGCGGCTATGGGCTTTATCGTCACGGCACCAGCTATGCTCTTGTGGCCGCTTCGGCGTTCTTGGGCAACACGGACGTCGAGGAAAATGACGGCAGCTACGACACGCAAGGCTATGCGATAACAGGGTCGATCGGCCGCATCTTCAACTTGACCGATCGCGTGCGTTTCGATCTTCGTGGTGGGCTGTTGGGCGTTACCTTTACCGGCGACGCATACACGGACGACTCCGGCACTGAATTTGGAAAGAGCCGTTTATCCTTTGGCGCGATCAAGTTCGACCCTGGGGTTTACGCGGATTATCAGCTCGGAAACGGCATGGTCATCAGCCCCTATGCGCGCGCGGATCTGCAGCAGCGTTTCGGCTATTCGAACACGGCAAGCGTTTCCGGTCTGAAGAGCAATTTCGAGGATGCGGACTTCTCGGTGGCGCTGTCCTCCGGCTTCAATCTGAAGATGTCTTCATCGACAACCGTCAGCACTGAAATTCGCGGCAAATGGTCCGAGGACAGCTCAACCGTCAGCGGCAAGCTGGGCCTCAAGATCGCATTCTAATCCGGTGCGGCGGATTTCAGCGCACGCCGCAAGATGCGGTCGAGCTCGCCGAGAAACCGCGAGCGGTCCTGCGGCGCGAAACTGGCGTTGTAGCCCTTGCTTTCGCCGGTCTCGCGCAGATGCTGCTTGAGGTCGCGCATCGCCACCGCCATGCCGATCGTTTCCGGCGTGAACGGGCGCCCGGTCGGACCCAGCACGTGGGCGCCGAGCGCCACCGTGCGGGCGGCAAGGGGGATGTCTGATGTCACGACGATGTCGTTGGGCTTGGCATTGTCGGCGATCCAGTCGTCCGCCGCGTCGGCGCCCATGGACACGACGACGTTGCGGATCATCGGATCGCGCGACGGGCGCAGGCCGCCATTGGAGACAAAGGTGACGACGACGCCATGGCGCTCGGCGACCTTCTCGACCTCGGCCTTCACCGGACAGGCATCGGCATCGACGTAAATCTGTAGGCGGCTTCGTTCTTGGTCGGTGTTAGTCGTCATGCCGGCTCAGTGTCGATGTTCGCTTCATTTTCCATGAGGTGCGCTTTTAGCAAGCGATGCACTTCGGTCAGGCTCCTTTGCAAAAACGTATCACGTACGAGAAAGTTGATTTCATCTGTCGCACGATCGATCTCTCCCAAATCGATCTGAACGCGATTGTTTGCCCTATAACTGCGCCATAAGTCCTCGCCAAAATTCTGTATTCGATGGATCGTCGACTTTTCGTAGTCTATGAAGCGAATACGGACACGAATTTGAACCTCCTTCACCTAATAAATCACCACGCTCCTGATGCTCTTGCCCTCGTGCATCAGGTCAAAACCCTTGTTGATGTCTTCCAGCTTCAGCGTGTGGGTGATCATCGGGTCGATCTCGATCTTGCCGTCCATGTACCAGTCGACGATTTTCGGCACGTCGGTGCGGCCGCGCGCGCCGCCGAAGGCGGTGCCCATCCAGGTGCGGCCGGTGACCAACTGGAACGGCCGCGTCGAGATCTCCTGGCCGGCGCCGGCAACGCCGATGACCACCGACTTGCCCCAGCCGCGGTGCGATGCTTCTAGGGCCTGGCGCATTACCTTGGTGCTGCCGGTGCAGTCGAACGTATAGTCGGCGCCGCCGATCTGGTCGGCGCCGCGTTTTGTCATGTTGACGAGATAGGGCACGATATCGCCGTCGATCTCCTTCGGATTGACGAAATGCGTCATGCCGAATTTCTCGCCCCATTCCTTCTTGTCGTTGTTCAGGTCGACGCCGATGATCATGTCGGCGCCGGCAAGGCGCAGCCCCTGGATGACGTTGAGGCCGATGCCGCCGAGGCCGAAGACGGCGGCCGTGGCGCCGATCTCGACTTTTGCGGTGTTGATCACCGCGCCGATGCCGGTGGTGACGCCGCAGCCGATGTAGCAGATCTTGTCGAAGGGCGCGTCGGGATTGACCTTCGCCACTGCGATCTCGGGCAGCACGGTGAAGTTGGAGAAGGTCGAGCAGCCCATATAGTGGAAGATCTTGTCCTTGCCGATCGAGAAGCGCGACGAGCCGTCCGGCATCACGCCTTGCCCCTGCGTGGCGCGGATCGCGGTGCATAGATTGGACTTTCTGGACAGGCAGGACGGGCATTGCCGGCATTCCGGCGTGTAGAGCGGGATGACGTTGTCGCCCTTCTTGACCGAGGTGACGCCCTTGCCGACATCGACGACGATTCCCGCACCCTCATGGCCGAGGATCGCCGGAAAGATGCCTTCAGGATCGGCGCCCGACAGCGTGAATTCGTCGGTGTGGCAGATGCCGGTCGCCTTGATCTCGACCAGCACCTCGCCAGCACGCGGGCCGTCGAGGTCGACCTCCAGGATTTCCAGCGGCTTTCCGGCGGCGACAGCGACAGCGGCACGGGTTTTCATCGGGAATCTCCTCTCAGGGAAAATCTGCAATCGGGGCCGAGCATTAGCGTATCTGCAGGTGCTGGACTATGGGACGAATTGACAGTTCGTGGCCGGGTTTTGGTCGTCACCAGGCGACTCGGCACCCCGGATATGCGCCTACGTGCCTTGACCGGCCGGGCCAAGCCCATAAAACAAAGGCAGCCGAGGGAATAAAACCCGCATGTTCACAAAAATCCTGATTGCCAATCGTGGCGAGATCGCCTGCCGCGTCATCAAGACGGCGCGCAAGATGGGCATCGCCACCGTCGCGGTCTATTCGGACGCCGATCGTGACGCCGTGCATGTCGAGATGGCCGACGAAGCGGTGCATATCGGGCCTTCGCCGGCCTCACAAAGCTATCTTGTGCCGGAGAAGATCATCGCCGCCTGCAAGGCGACGGGTGCTGAAGCCGTGCATCCCGGCTACGGGTTTTTGTCTGAACGCGCCTCCTTCTGCGAGGCGCTGGAGCAAGAAGGCATCGTTTTCATCGGCCCGAAACCCGGAGCGATCAGGGCGATGGGCGACAAGATCGAATCGAAGAAATTCGCCAATGCGGCCAAGGTCAGCACGGTGCCCGGCTGGCTTGGCGTCATCGAGAATGCCGGTCATGCCGAGAAAATAGCCGGCGAGATCGGCTATCCCGTGATGATCAAGGCCTCGGCCGGCGGCGGCGGCAAGGGAATGCGCATCGCCTGGAGCAAGGCCGAGGTGCGCGACGGGTTCGACCGGGCGCGGTCGGAGGCCAAAAGCTCGTTCGGCGACGACCGCGTCTTCATCGAAAAGTTCGTGGTCGATCCACGCCATATCGAGATCCAGGTGCTGGCCGACGCGCATGGCAATGCGCTCTATCTCGGCGAGCGCGAATGCTCGATCCAGCGCCGCAACCAGAAGGTCGTCGAAGAGGCGCCTTCATCTTTCCTCGACGCCAAGACCCGGAAAGCCATGGGCGAGCAGGCAGTGGCGCTGGCCAGCGCGGTCGACTACCAGAGCGCCGGCACGGTCGAGTTCATCGTCGATAGTGAAAAGAACTTCTATTTCCTTGAAATGAATACGCGATTGCAGGTCGAGCACCCGGTGACAGAGCTCGTCACCGGCATCGATCTGGTCGAGCAGATGATCCGCATAGCGGCCGGCGAAAAGCTCGCTATCAAGCAAAGCGACGTCAAGCTGAACGGCTGGGCGGTGGAAAGCCGGCTCTACGCCGAGGACCCGTATCGCAATTTCCTGCCGTCGATCGGCCGGCTGACGAGATACCGGCCGCCACAAGAGGGACGGTTAGGCGAAATCGTCATCCGCAACGATACCGGGGTTACCGAGGGTTCGGAAATCTCGATGTTCTATGACCCGATGGTCGCCAAGCTGTGCACCTGGGCGCCGACGCGGCTCGCGGCAATAGACGCCATGTCGGAAGCGCTCGACAGTTTTGTCGTCGACGGCATCGAGCACAACATGCCGTTCCTGGCAGCACTTATGCAGCATCCGCGCTGGCGGGAAGGGCGGATATCGACCGCATTCATATCAGAGGAATATCCGGACGGCTTCGCGCCGATCGTGCCTGATAGCGAGGAAAAGGCCGTGCTCGCAGCCGTCGCCACCGCGGTCGAACTGCTGCGCCGCGACCGGCTCGACCGGCTGGGCGGGCGGCTGGCGCCGCATTCGGGTGTCCTGAAACGCGAGTGGGTGGTCAAGATCGGCAAGGATTACCTTTCGGCCTGCGTTATCGAAGGCATGATCTCCATTCCGATGGAGCTCGGTCTGTCGATCGACGGCGGCACGGCGCTGACGGTGGCGTCCGACTGGCGGCCGGGCGATCTCGTCTGGCGCGGCACGGTCGGCGAGCGAAGAATCGCCGCGCAGATCAGGCCGGTGCCGAACGGGCTTCGCATCGCCTGGAAAGGCATGTCGGTGAGCGCACGCGCCATGCTGCCGCGCATCGCCGAACTCGAAAGGCTGATGCCGGAAAAAGTGGCGCCGGACACCTCCAAGATGCTGCTCTGCCCGATGCCCGGCCTCGTCGTGTCGATCGCCGTTGCCGAAGGGCAGGAGGTCAAGGCCGGCGAGACGCTGGCAGTCGTCGAGGCGATGAAGATGGAAAACGTGCTGCGCGCCGAGCGCGATCTCACTGTGTCGAAACTCAAGGCAAAACCGGGCGACAGTCTCGCCGTCGACGCGGTGATCATGGAATTTGCGTGAGGATACAAGGCAATCGCATTGGCTGGCGCTGCCCCTCATTGCCCTGCCGGGCATTTGTCCCCGTATGGTGACGGGAGAAAGGGCCTTCGCACAGGATTTCGCCTATCGCCAGCGTTACAGAATGGGTGCCGAGGTTGCGGCCAGCCCCTTCGCCCCGTCACTATACGGGGAGAAGGTGCCGGCAGGCGGATGAGGGGCAGCGCCAGCATCGACAATTGGCCGGGTGAACGCTGATTGGTTTTGTGCCCGCTCTCGCTGGACTCGCATCGTCCAGTGCCGGACAATACACCTCATCGACTGAGTCCTCTCAAACGGCGCTAAAAAACCATGGCGAATGAGACACTTCCCCGCGATCCGTTGCGGCGCGAGGCCTTTGTGAAGGCGTCGCGGCCGGAAGCGCCGGCGCGGCCGTTCATTCATCTGCGCGTGCATTCGGCCTATTCGCTGCTCGAAGGCGCTTTGCAACTCGGCACAGTCGTCGCCCATGCAGTGAGGGATGACGCCCCGGCTATCGCCGTCACCGACACCAACAATCTGTTCGGCGCGCTCGAATTCGCACAAAAGGCGGTGAAGGAGGGTATCCAGCCGATCATCGGCTGCCAGACCGCTCTCGCTTTTTCCGGTGAAGCCAGCGACAGCCAGCGCGACCGCAGGCGGCAAGGCCCGGAAATGCGGCCCGTGGTTTTGATCGCGGCGAGCGAGGCCGGCTACAGCAATCTGGTCAGGCTGGTCAGCCGGGTCTATTTGGAAACGCCGCCCGGCGAGGCCGTGCATCTGACGACCGAGATGCTGCAAGGCCATTGCGACGGCCTGATCTGTCTCAGCGGCGGGCCGCGCGGCCCGATCGGCAACGCCCTGAAAGAGGACCGCCGCGACCTCGCCGAGACGCGGCTTCTGGCGCTCAAGGCGCTGTTCGGCGACCGGCTCTATGTCGAGCTGGAACGGGTTTCCGGCTATGACCGGGCCATCGAGAAATCGTCAGTCGACCTCGCCTATATCAACGACTTGCCGCTGGTTGCCACCAACGAGGCGTTTTTCTCCTCGCGCGACGACTATGAGGCGCATGACGCGCTGATCGCCATCGCCGAAGGGTCGGTCGTCGCCGTCGACAATCGCCGGCGGCTGTCGCCCGACAATTTTCTGAGAAGCCAGGCCGAGATGGCGAGGCTGTTTGCCGATCTGCCGGAAGCGATCGACAACACCGTCGAGATCGCGCTGCGCTGCTCCTACTATCCCAAGACCCGCAACCCTATTCTGCCGCGCTTTGCCGGCGGCGATGTCGCCGACGCCGATGCGGCGGTGAAGGCGGAGGCGCAGGAGCTTGCCAGACAGGCGCATGAAGGACTGGAGGCGCGGCTCGCCGCGCACGGCCTGGCCCCTGGCTATACGGTCGAGCAATACCGCGAACGGCTGGAATTCGAGCTCGGCATCATTGAGAAGATGAAATTCCCCGGCTACTTCCTGATCGTCGCCGACTTCATAAAATGGGCGAAGGCGCAGGGCATCCCCGTCGGGCCGGGGCGCGGTTCGGGCGCCGGCTCGCTGGTCGCGTATTCGACGACCATCACCGACATCGACCCGCTGCGCTTCTCGCTGCTGTTCGAGCGCTTCCTCAATCCCGACCGCGTGTCGATGCCCGACTTCGACATCGATTTCTGCCAGGACCGGCGCGAGGAGGTCATCCGCTACGTCCAGCAGAAATACGGACGCGACCAGGTCGGCCAGATCATCACCTTCGGCACTCTGCAGGCCCGCGCGGTGCTGCGCGATGTCGGCCGCGTGCTGCAGATGCCCTATGGCCAGGTCGACAAGCTCAGCAAAATGGTGCCGTCGAACCCGGCCAATCCGGTCAAGCTCGCCGACGCCATCGCCAACGAGCCGCGCTTTGCCGAGGAGGCGGAGCGCGAGCCGATCGTGCAGACGCTGCTCGACATGGCGCAGAAGCTGGAAGGGCTCTACCGCCACGCCTCGACGCACGCCGCCGGCATCGTCATCGGCGACCGGCCGCTGTGGGAGCTGGTGCCGATGTACCGTGACCCGCGCTCCGACATGCCGGTCACCCAGTTCAACATGAAGTATGTCGAGCAGGCCGGGCTGGTGAAGTTCGACTTCCTCGGCCTGAAGACGCTGACGGTGCTGGAGACCGCGGTCAAGCTGATCCGCCGCCGCGGCATCGAGATCGATCTCGCCCACATTCCGCTCGACGACCCCGACACCTACGCCATGCTGTCACGCGGCGAAGTGGTCGGCGTGTTCCAGGTGGAAAGTGCCGGCATGCGCAAAGCGCTGATCGGCATGCGGCCCGACTGCATCGAGGACATCATTGCGCTGGTCGCGCTTTACCGGCCGGGCCCGATGGAGAACATCCCGACCTACAACGCCAGAAAGCATGGCGAGGAGGAGATGGCGTCGATCCATCCGAAGATCGACCATCTGGTGAAGGAGACGCAAGGCGTCATCGTCTACCAGGAACAGGTGATGCAGATCGCGCAGGAGCTTGCCGGCTATTCGCTGGGCGAAGCCGATCTGCTGCGTCGCGCCATGGGCAAGAAGATCCGCGCCGAGATGGACAAGCAGCGCGAGCGCTTCGTCTCGGGCGCGATCGAGCGCGGCGTCGGCAAGCCGCAAGCCGACTTCATCTTCGACCTGCTGGCAAAGTTCGCCGACTACGGTTTCAACAAGTCGCATGCCGCCGCCTATGCGGTCGTCTCCTACCAGACTGCCTATCTGAAGGCGCACTACCCGGTCGAATTCCTGGCCGCGTCGATGACGCTCGACATGGGCAACACCGATAAACTCGCCGATTTCCGCCAGGATGCGCTGCGCCTCGGCATCGATGTCGTGGCGCCGTCGGTGATATCAAGCTTCCGCGCCTTCGAAGTCGCCGAGAACCGGATCTTCTATTCGCTGGCCGCGCTCAAGGGCGTCGGCGACGCGGCGGTCGAGCATATCGTCGCCATGCGCGGCGAAAAACCGTTCAAGAACCTCGCCGATTTCTGCGAAAGGGTCGACCCGAAGATCGTCGGCAAGCGCGTCTTCGAAAGCTTGATCATGGCCGGTGCGCTCGACTGCTTCGGCCACGACCGCGCCGCGATGATGGCGGGCGTCGAGCGGATGATGGGGCTGGCGGCGCTGGCGCAGCAGAATGCAATGTCGGGCCAGCACGACATTTTCGGCGCCTCGCTCGGCGCACAGTCGCAGGCGCTCAACCTGCCGGCGACCGACCCGTGGCTTGCCGCCGACCGCCTGCACCGTGAATTCCAGGTGGTCGGCTTCTATCTCTCTGCGCACCCGCTGGACGAATACAAGGCGGCGCTGCAGAAGATGCGGGTGCAGACCTGGGCCGAGTTCTCGGCCGCCGTCAAACGCGGCGCTGCCGCCGGGCGGCTTGCCGGCACCGTCACCACCAAGCAGGAGCGCAAGACGCGCACCGGCAACAAGATGGGCGTCGTGCAGTTCTCCGACACGTCAGGCCAGTATGAGGCAGTGCTGTTTTCCGAAGGCCTGGCGCAATATCGCGACCTGCTCGAGCCCGGCCGTTCGGTGGTGATCACAGTTTCGGCCGAGGACAGGCCCGAAGGCGTCAATCTGCGCATCCAGACGGTGCAGTCGCTGGAGGACGAGGCAAGCCGCATCCAAAAAGCCTTGCGCATCTTTGTCAGGGACGACCGGCCGGCGTCGGCGATTCAATCGCAGCTTACCCAGCGCGGCGACAGCCAGGTGAGCATCATCGTCATCAAGGATGAGGCGCAGGGCGAGGTCGAGATCGAACTGCCCAACCGCTACCGCGTCTCGCCACAGATCGCCTCGGCCATGCGCGCTGTGCCGGGCGTGGTGGAAGTCGAGTTGGTGTGAGCTAACGACCGTATTCCGCCAGCCCGGTCGCATTGCCCGGTGACGATGCCGCTGGTATTGTGAGCTCGGCGGCCTGGGTCTTTTTGGCGGCCGGGGGAGCGCGTAATGGATGAGCGGACAGCCGCTGCCGAACTCCAGAACATGGTCAATGGGTTCCAGGTGTCTCAGGCGATATGCGTCGCCGCCACGCTGGGCATCGCAGACCATCTCAAGGACGGGAACCGCACCAGCGGCGAACTTGCCGCGTTGACCAACACCCATCCGCAGGCGCTCTACCGGCTGCTGCGCGCCCTTGCGTCGGCCGGCGTGTTCCATGAAGCGGAAGACCGGTCCTTCTCGCTGACCCCGGTTGGCGGTGCATTGCGATCCGACGTTCGGCATTCGGTCGCGCCATGGGCGGTACTGGCCGGGCGGCCCTATTTCCGTCAGGCATGGAGCGATCTGCTGCACAGTGTCAGCACCGGCGAAAACGCCTTTCGCCACGCTTATGGCAAGGGCGTTTGGGAATACCGGGCGGAGCATCCGGACGAGTCCGTCATCTTCGACCGAGCGATGACGGCGATGTCGCGTGGCGTCGCCGCCGCGGTGATCGCGGCATATGACTTTCGGCCGTTCTCTGTCGTTATGGATGTCGCGGGCGGGCAGGGCGCGCTGCTTGCCGAAATCCTCCGGCGCAATCCCGACCAGCGCGGCATTCTATTCGATCAGCCGCAGGTCGTGGCGAAGGCCGGCCCGGTCTTTGACGCCGCGGGTGTGGCCGATCGCTGCGACATCGTCGCCGGCGATTTCTTCGTCTCGGTGCCCGAGGGCGCCGATGCGATTGTGCTTAAATGGATCCTGCATGACTGGGACGACGACACAAACATCCGGATCCTGAAAACCTGCCGCCGGGCGATTCGCCCAGAAGCCAAACTGCTGGTGCTCGAGAGCATTCTGGCACCGCCCAATGAAGGCGCCGGCGCAAAATTCGGCGATCTGAACATGCTGGTCATGCCGGGCGGGCAGGAGCGCACGGCGGAAGAATTCAGGTTGCTGCTTGCGGCGTCGGATTTTCGGGTCGCGAGTATCGTTGAAGCCGGACCTCGCATCAGCGTCATCGAGGCGGAACCGGTCTGATTGCTTTCCGGGTCTGGAACGCTCCGGATGTTCTCAAGCCACAGCGGCTTCCCTCTGCTCTGCCCACTGGACGGCTGTCGCAGCGAGCGTTATCGCAGTTGTCATGAAGGCGCCGGAAAGGGACGGAGTGCAGGATTTTTCAGCCTTGGCACGGCTGCGCGGCACGCTGCGCAAACTCTATCACGGGCGTACGCCAGCGGCTTTCCGGTTCCAGCTGGCGGCTATTATCATCGACCTTGCCATCATCGCCTTCTTCATCGCCACACCGGTGATCCAGGACTCGTCCTCGTTCCTCTGGCTCGATTATTCTGTCGCAGCGCTTGTCGCCGCCGACATGATTGCCCGGCTGCTGGCGTCGAACGACATGCTGCGCCTGATGAAACAGCCGACGTCGTGGGTCGACGCCTTCATCCTGCTGACGCTGCTGATGCCTTCGGCGCTGGCCAATCTGGGTTTTCTGCGCATATTGCGGCTGTGGTCGCTGTCGCGCAGCGGCGCGCTGTGGCGGTTTTTCGAGATGCGCGGCCTCAAAAAATGGCGCGAGGCCAGCCACGCAGTCATCAATCTCCTGACATTCCTGTTTGTCGTCACCGGTTTCGTCTACACCTTCTTCTTCCGCACCGGGGCCGGTCTCGAAGGCTATGTCGATGCGCTGTATTTCACCGTCGCCACGGTGACCACGACCGGCTTCGGCGACATCGTCCTGCCGGGGATAGCCGGGAAGCTCACCGCCATCGTCACCATGATCATCGGCATATCGCTGTTCGTCAGGCTGGCGCAGGCGCTCTTCCGTCCCAACAAGGTCTTCTTCCCGTGCCCGCAATGCGGGCTTCAGCGGCATGAGCCCGACGCCGTCCATTGCAAGGCCTGCGGGCATCTTCTCAACATACCCGACGAAGGCGACTGAAATGCCGGGCTGGAGCGCCGTTTTGTGGAACCAAAACCGCGCTCTGGCTCCTTGCCTTGATGCGCCAAACGAAGTCGTTTGGCCGCAACATGCTAAGACGCTGCCACTTCCGCAGGTTTGGTCGCCTTTTTCTGCAGATTGAGCAGATTGCCCAGCAGGATCAGCAGGGCGCCGCCGGCGGTGAAGACGTCGATCTGCTCCTGATAGAGCAGCCAGCCGATCAGCGCCGACAGCGGCACGCGCAAAAAGTCCATCGGCGAGATGACGGTGGCATCGGCATACGCGAGTGCGCGGGCCATGCAGAAATGCGACGACATGCCGGTGAAGGCGATCAGCAGGATCCACGGCCACAGTTCGAGCGACGGGTTGCGCCATTCGTAGAGCGCCGGGGCGAGGCCGAGCACCGACTGGATGACCAGCATCCAGAAGATGATGGACACGACGCTGTCCGTCCGCGTCAGCGATTTGACTAAAACCACGGATATGCCGAAGCAGACCGCGGCACCCAGCACGACAACATGTCCCGGATCGACGGAGCCGACGCCCGGACGGACGATGATCAGCACGCCGATCAGCCCGATCACGATCGCCGCAAGTCTTGGCCGGCTTAGTCTTTCACCAAGAAAGCCGACTGCCAGGATGGCCGTCCAGATCGGCGTCGTGAATTCGATGGAGATCAGCACGGCCAGCGGGATCAATGTCAAGGCGTAGAGCCATGCCGCCTGGCCGACAAAATGGACGACGTTGCGGGCGATATGGGCCAAGGGGCGTTTGCTGCGCATTGCCGCAAAACCGCCTGACATCATCACCAGCGGCAGGAGGATGAACAGGCCGATCACCGAGCGCAGCTCCAGCACCTGGAAGACGTTGAGCTCGGCGGTCGTGGCGCGGCCGGCGACCGACATCGTCAGGAACGACGCGATCGACAGCGCCATCCAGAACGCGGCCTTGGGGATCGAGGGCGAGGGTGCCATGCGCGCTATGTCGCAAGCCTGGACTTTCACCGCAACCGCTAGTCAACGCATTCGGCTGGGCCAGAAGCGACGTGTTGCAAAACGGTCATGCTGAGGGCGGAACCTGCCGTCACGGCGGGCGTTGGTCCAACAGCCATTTCGTTGGAAATATCGTCGTTCCGATATCACCGAGGAGATATCCCATGAAATCATTCGCACGACTTGTACTTGCCGGCTGCCTGGCGGCTGCTGCTGGCGCAGCTCATGCCGACGAGGCCGATTTTCTTCGCTCGTTCGAGGGGAATTTTGCCGGCAAGGGCACCGTCAAGGTAACCACCGAGGCGCCGACGGTGAACGTCTCCTGCCGCTTCAATTCCGACGCGACATCGAGCTCCTTGTCGCTGGACGGCACCTGCCGCGGTCTCGTCGTGGTGACGCGCGCCATCAGTGCCGATCTGAAATCCCGCGGCACGAAGTACACCGGCACCTATGTCGGATCCCGCACCGGGCCGGCGCAGCTCAGCGGCAGGCGCTCGGGCAATGCGATCAATCTCGGCATCCGCTGGGCCAAGGAGGTCAACGGCGATCGCACCGCGCAAATGACCGTCGAGAAGAACGGCGAGGACGGCATGCGGCTGACCGTTATCGACGTCGACCCGAAAACCGGCGAGCGCGTGATGACCAGCCGGATCGATTTGCGACGCACCTGAAGCGGCCCGCTTTACCTTGTCTTGTTTGAGCGTGATCTTTCCGAAACTGGATCCGCTTTTCGCTTGCGCGGACATTCGGTTCGGGATCATCCTTAAACTAATCTTCGATCGGCTCGGGAGGGTGGGCGTTGCGGCCCTTGCCGAAGGTGTAGCCGGTCTCCACCGCCCTGCGGCCGAACTTGTCGCGCAACGTGTCGATGGCGCCTTCGGCCATGGCACGCTTGCGTGACTGGATATCGACGAGGTCGGGCGGATCGGCCTTTTCGTCATTCGAGAGGTCGCTGACGCCGATGCCGAGCAGCCGGTATCTGGTGCCGTCCGCCTCCTTGCGCAGCAGCTCGAGCCCGGTCGAGAAAATGCGGTCGGCCAGCCGTGTCGGGTCGCCGAGCTGCCGGTTGCGCGTGCGGGTCTTGAAATCCTGCGTCTTCAGCTTCAGCACGACGGTGCGCCCGGCAATGCCGGATTTCTTCAGCCGCCCCGAGACTTTTTCCGACAGCGCTCTCAGGACCGAAACCAGTTCCTCGGGCGAGGCGATGTCGGTGTCGAAAGTGGTCTCCGCCGAGACGCTTTTCGCATCCTGGTCGGGGTGGACGCGGCGGTCGTCCTCGCCGCGTGAAAGATGGTAGAGCCGGTCGCCCATCACGCCGTAGCGGCGCATCAGGTCGCCGCGCTCCATGCGCTGCAATTGGCCGATGGTGCGGATGCCGTCCCGCTCAAGCGTGGCGGCGAAGGCTTTTCCGACACCCCAGATCAGCGTCACCGGCTGCTCGGCCAGGAAGCCGGTCGCCTCGGCCTCGCCGATCACCGAAAAGCCGCGCGGCTTGCGAAAGTCCGACGCCACCTTGGCCAGGAACTTGCAGTAGGAAAGGCCTGATGAAACGGTGATGCCGATCTCTTTCTCCACACCCAACGCGAAGCGCGCCAGCACCACCGCCGGCGGCAAGCCATGCAGGCGCTCGGTGCCGGCAAGGTCCAGAAACGCTTCGTCGATGGAGATCGGCTCGACCAGCGGCGTCAGCGCCTGCATCATGGCGCGCACCTCGCGGCCGACCCGTCCATATTTTTCCATGTCCGGTGGGATGACGACCGCTTCCGGACAGGCTTCAAGCGCCTTGAACATCGGCATCGCCGAACGCACCCCGTGGATGCGGGCGATGTAGCAAGCGGTGGAGACGACGCCGCGTTTGCCGCCGCCGATGATCAGCGGCCGGTCCTTCAGCGCCGGGCTGTCGCGCTTTTCGACCGCCGCGTAAAACGCGTCGCAATCGATATGCGCGAGATGCAGCCGGTAGAGCTCCGGATGGCGGGCCAGCCGTGGACTGCCACAGCGCTCACAGCGCCGTGCCTCGCCGCGCTGAAAGGTCAGGCAGTCGCGGCAAAAACCGTGATCGGGATTGTTGACAGGAACCGCCATCGCTGCGAACATAAAGAGAACAAAAGCAATGGTACGTCAGGACGGACGCCACGACAAGGCGGTGGGGCCGGGAGAGAGCTCGTGAATACGACCATAGCGCCGCTGGTGCCCGAGCTTTGGGCGGATTTCGAAGATCTGTTCGGTAAGCAGGGCGCCTGCTACGGCTGTTGGTGCACACATTTCCGGCTGTCGCCGGCAGCGCGCCGTGCCAGCAACCGGGAGCGCAACAAGGACCACATCAAGGCGCGGATCGAGGCGGGACCGCCACCGGGCCTGCTGGCGTTCGAGGATGGCAAGGCGGTCGGCTGGATGCAGATCGGCCCGCGCGCCGACGTGCCCGAATGGAACAATAAGGGCAGGGGGTCGGCGCCGGTCGATCCCGCCGACGCCACCGATCCGGGCGTCTGGGCGATTTCCTGCTTCTTCATCCGCGTCAAGGCGCGCGGCAGGGGCGTGACGCACCGGCTGGTCGAAGGCGGGATCAAGTTTGCTCGCCAGAATGGCGCGCGGCTGATCGAGGCATGTCCGATCGACCTGTCGAAAGATTCGCGTTCGATCGGGCTGTTCGTCGGCTCGTCGCGGGTCTTCGAGAAAGCCGGTTTCGAGAGGCTGGTCGAGCGCAAGGCAGGCCGGCCGCTGATGCGATTGGTGCTTTAGCTGTGAGCTTTGCGCGCGGCTGTCGCTCTGCGACAGCCGAACAATCGTAGTCGGCCTGCATCATCAGACGGCCACCCGGGAATAAATCCGGCTGTGGCCCGTTCCTCCTCGGATTTTTCCATGGAGGCCATCGATGTTTCATTTTTCCCAGTCTTCTCGCTCTCAGAAGACCTCTCGCTTGATCCGGTTTGCCTGTCGGCCGGAAGATCATGGCGTCATCGCGCCGCCAGTGGCGGCCAAGACGGTTATGCCGGATTGGTTCCGCAAATTGCCGGCGGTCGATCAGCAGCAAGCCTCGGCCACCAATAATGGCCTGACCGTCAAGCGCTGCATGCCATTTCTCGACGCGATGACAACCGGCTGGATCCTGCCGCTCGCGGCGACCGTCCGCCTTGAGATCAAGGATGGCGGCAGCGCCGTCGATGCCGGCTGGGAGTTCGACAGGGTGATGGTCAGCAATCATGGTGCCCATCAGGTCGCAGGCAATCCGAAGGAACCGGCACCGCCATGCAAGTTTCACAATTACTGGTCGATCCGTACCCCGCCGGGCTGGAGTTGTCTGTTCCTGCCGCCGCTCAATCGGCCGGCTCAGCCTTTTGAATGCGTCGCCGGCATCGTCGATACCGACACCTATGCAGCCCACATCCATTTTCCGTTCTTTGCGACGGCGCCGGATGGCCTCTACGTCATCGAAAAGGCAACGCCGCTTGTCCAGGTCATTCCGTTTCGCCGCGAAGATGCGGCGCTCAAGGCCGAGATCCAGGCGGAAACCGGAGCCGAGGCGACAGAGCGCGAAACGGTCTACCGCAACACCATTGCCAGCGAAGGCTGGTATCGCAAATGGGCCCGCGCCGCCCGCTAGACTTTTTGCCGGAGAAGAATGCGAAACGGGGCCGCTAGGCCCCGTTTCGCATGGGTTGCCAAGGGCGCCAAGCGACGCGGCGCAGGAGCCTAATGCTGATCTGTAGTGATCCTTGGCGCCCCCTCTGTCCTGCCGGACATCTCCTCCGACAGGGGGGAGATCGGCGGCTTCGGCGACGGCGCCCTTTTTTCAACATTGAAAATTGGCGAAAGCCGAGGGGACAGCCAATCTCCCCCCTGTGGAGGAGATGTCCGGCAGGACAGAGGGGGGCGCCGTGGAGCGCCGGCCTGCCAATCGCCGGCGAATGCGAAACGGGGGCCAACTGGCCCCCGTTTCTCGGTGGATTGCGAAAGCGGCGGACACAAGTCGAAGCGCGCCGCCGCTCTATCGCTCGGCCGACATCAAAGCCGCCAGTTGCGCGACCAGCCGCGATCCGAACCGTTCGAGCTCGAGTTGGAGGAACTGTTCGACGATGAGTTCGAATTCGAGTTGCTCGAGGAATTGGAGCTGGAGTTCGAATTCGAATTGCTCGACGAATTAGAGCTGGAATTCGACGAACCGTTGGACGACGAATTGGAGCTCGAATTTGAAGAGCTGTTGCCAGCGACGATGAAGGAACCGTCGCTCTGGCTGGACATAGCGGCCGGCGGACGCTCGGTTTCCGGCGCCGCCGCGGGAGACTCCTTCGCCTGCGCCGCGGTGCCCGCGAGCGCTGCCATTCCTGCGACCAGTGCCGACTTGAGTTTCCAGTGTCTTGCCATGGCAGTTACTCCTTGTTTCAGACCGGACCGGCAGTTGCGGCCCGGCGGAGTAACGGGCGATCTCCGGTTTTATTCCATTCAGAAAAAGCCGGACCGTCGCAGTTTCACTTCCGGTCCTTTTGACGGACCTCGGTCAGCGCCTGGACTTCCTCCTCGGCAGACATCGGAGCGCCTGCTTCGATCGCCGAAAGGTAAGCGTCGAGGGCTTCGGTCGACGAGGCCGGGGCATAGCCTCCGGCGTCGCCGGGCGCCACGACCGCGAAGCTGACGCGCCATTCGTC
Source organism: Mesorhizobium sp. WSM4848 (assembly GCF_055811375.1). NCBI lineage: Bacteria > Pseudomonadati > Pseudomonadota > Alphaproteobacteria > Hyphomicrobiales > Phyllobacteriaceae > Mesorhizobium > Mesorhizobium sp. WSM4848. Next base: position 55,000 of record NZ_JBVVPX010000022.1, on the reverse strand, counting down.
GCGGGAACGGCAGGCGACCGACACCACAGTGGAGCGGTTCTGCGAGTCGACCTCGAATTCGCGGCACAAATCCTGCTTATCGTTACGGAACGTAGCGATGGCCCGGAACCGGTCGCTGATCCCTGCGAGCTTGATTTCCTTGCCGGACTCGACCGTTTCAAGGGCTTGGGCCAAGGCCGGCCTGATGACGCCGGCAACCCACAAGCCGCCCTGCGTGCGTTCGTTGGTGGCCGCTGCCCAATAGCCGGCGAGCCCGCCGACAACGGCCGCCGCGAGAGAGGCGGCAATTGGCAGCATCCAGCGAGACCTCGAAGCAGGCGCTGCTGCGCGCCTGCTGCCGAAGGGCAGTATCGATGCTGTGGCCGAATTCTCGCCGGCACGCCTGGCCTCGATCATCTGCTCGACGGCCGCGACAAGGTTTTCGGGAACCGGCTCGTCGAGCAACGGCTTCAGCGCGGCCTGCGCCTGCGCCCTGGTTTCGATGAACACAGCAATCCTGGCAACCAGACGGTCGTCCGTTTCCATCGCCTGCTCGATCCTGGCGACCATGTCGGGATCAAGCTCACCATCGGCGAAACGCATCAGGATTTCGTCCGAAAAAGTCTCTTCGGTCATTTTGCAACCCCTTTTGTGACCGGAGAACGGGTGGGCGCCGAAGATATTCCGGTCGCCTCCGCCAGATTCTTCCTCGCTCGGGCCAGCCTGCTCATCACCGTCCCGATCGGCACGGCGAGGACTTGTGCGGCTTGCCTGTAGGAAAGCTCTTCGACGCAGACCAGAAGCAGCACGTCGCGCTGGTCGGCGGCGAGCTCGCCTATGGCTTGCGCCACGCTGTTCAGCGCCAGCCGCGCCTCCAGCTCGCGCTCACCGGAAACGCCGGCGATGTCATGGCGCTCGTCAATATCGTCCTGCGGGCCGGCGACCTTGCGCTTGCGGATGTCATCGATCCACAGATTTCTCAGAATCCTGAACATCCACGCGTCGAAGCGCGTCCCTGACTCGAACCGCTGCTCGTTGGCGAGCGCCCGTTCGCAGGCGCGCTGGACAAGATCATCCGCCATATCGCGGGACCGGCACAGCGCAATCGCGAACCGGCGCAGATTCGGCAGAAATGCGACAAGCTGATCTTGGACGCGATCGGCTTTTTCCGGCATGTTGCTCCAAGTTCTGGAATAAAGCGGCCCCGCGCCCGTTCCTCGCAAGGCTAGCTTATTGCCGGATAGCTCCGCTAGCCTCGCGACCTTGAAAATCGGCGACGGCCGGAAATGTGGAGGGAGACGATGCGCTACAGCTCCTGGTTGAGACCAAAAGCCCTGCTGCTTTTCTGGGTCGCCGTCGCATTGATCGTCGATCCTCAGGCGCCGAGCGGCCAACTGGGGCTCGGTGGGTTCGGACCAAGATCGGCGTTCGCCGATGACGATGGTGGCGGTGACGATGGCGGTGGTGATGACGGTGGTGATGACGGCGGTCAGTCCGGCGCTTCGTCTGGCGGATCGCGAACGTCGTCCCGCCGATCGACCGGACCGAACCTGTTTCGCACGCTGACGGATCGGTTTCTTCCGCGCCCGCCAAGGCGTGCGCAACGGCCAGCAGTCCCGTTGCCGTCTCGGGCACCGGACCAGATCGTGGCGACCGGGCTGAGTTCGGCTGAGATCGGTCGGCTTCAGGCAACCGGCTTCACCGTACTGGACCGTGCCGACATTCAGCTTTTTGGATCCGAGCTGATTCGGCTGCGCATTCCACCTAACATGCCGCTGGAGGCTGCGCGCGATCTTGTCATCGATGCCGCTCCGCAGTCGACGGCAGATTCGTGCATTACTACCGGCCCGGACAAGAAGCCGAATGTGCCGGGCCGCACTGCGCCGCCGCGGGCCTGATCGGCTGGCCGGCCGGTACCGGGCTGCCAGCCGGCTGCGGTGGCAATGTCACGATCGGCCTTATCGACACGGCGATCAATCCTGCGCACGCCGCCTTCTCGAAAGGCCGGGTCGAAGTTCTTCGCCTGTCGGACGACGGCGTTCCCGAGTCCGGCCGCCAGCACGGCACCGCCGTCGCGGCCCTGCTCGTCGGCGGCGCCGACAGCCGTACCCCCGGCCTGCTGCCGCACGCCAGGCTCATCGCGGTCGATGCGTTTCATCGGGGCGATCGCCAGGATGACCGCTCGGACGCCTACGATCTGCTTCGCGCGCTCGACCTTCTTTCGGCGCGCGGCGTGCAGGTGACGAATATGAGCCTGTCGGGTCCGCCGAACGCGCTTCTCGAGCAGGTTGTCCGAAGACTCTCCGAACGCGGCATGGTGATTGTCGCAGCCGCCGGCAATGGCGGCCCGAAAGCCGGGCCTGCCTATCCGGCGGCCTACGCTGAAGTGGTCGCGGTGACGGCGGTCGATCGCATGAAACGCCCCTACAGGCGCGCCGGCCGCGGCGAGCACATCGATTTGTCGGCCCCCGGCGTCGACATATGGACAGCCGCGTCGGTCAGCGGCGCACGGCCGAAGACCGGCACCTCCTTCGCGGCGCCGTTTGTCGCCGCCGCGGCGGCGTTGATGAAGTCGGCAAACAGCAACGCCACCGCAGCCGACATTCAAGACGCGCTCGGCAAGTCGGCGGAAGATCTCGGCACGCCGGGCAAGGACGCCGTCTTCGGCTGGGGCCTGCTCAACGCCCGCACCGCCTGCGTTGTTATGTCGAAGAAGGCGACCCGAGGCTCCACAGTCGATGCCGGAGGATAGCGCGGGGGGCGAAGGCTGGTTATAGATCGGCTTCCAGCCCCGACGAGGGGATTGCACCCCGCCGGTTTCCGCTTACGGTTGCGGCTGGAGTTTTTACCACAGAAATAGCAACGGAGATTCTGCGTGAATCGTGTTCTGCCGGCCGTCTTTGTCCTCGCGCTCAGCGCGCCTGCCTTCGGCCAGACCGTCGACGGCGAGGGTGCCAAGCAGCTCTCCGAAAATCTGTCCCGCTATATCGGCAGCAAGGCGATCGACAGCGGCTTCCTCAAGGTTTCGGTGGAAGGCGACGCCTACAAACTCGCCGTCGATTTCAAACCTGTCGTGGACCTGCTGGCGGCGCAGCATTCCTTCAAGTTCGACGTCAGCCCCTACGCACTGCTCGTCAAGCCAAGCAGCAACGGGACATGGAGCGTCTCGGCGGATGTGTCGCAAAGCGGGTCCTTCGAGTTCAAGGGGCCAGAGGGCCCGCAGAGCATGCGGTTCTCGATTACAGACGGCAAGTTTTCCGGCGTCTACGATCCCGTACTGGCGGCTTTCACCAGCGCCACACAGTCGATAGCCGGGATGACGATGAATTCCCAGGACACCGTGCAGCGCGCCAAGGTGAGCACCGGCGCCGGTACGGCCACCATGAACGCAAGCAAAGCTGCGAATGGCGGCGTGGATTTCACCGCGACGCAGACGCTCGCCGATTTCACCGAAGCGCTCGACTTTGACGATCCCAAAAGCGGGCTGAAATTCCCGCTTACGATCAAATCGCCAACGCTGTCGGTGAACGCGACCGGCAAAGGCGTGCGGACCAGGCCGCTTCTCGATCTGCTGGCATTTGCCGTGGCCAATGAAGACGAGGCCAGACTGAAGGCCAACCAGGCGCAGCTCAAATCGCTCTTGCTCGCCGCGCTGCCGCTGTGGGAGCGGATCGACGGAACCTACGGGTTCAAGGATCTCACCGTCGAAAGCCCGGTCGGGCATTTCAGTGCGACTGAGCTGGACACAGGCTTCGGGACCGACGGCATCGCCCAGAACGGAGCAATCAACTATTCGATCAAGGCCGCGGGACTGAAGATCCCTGACAATCTCATGCCCGCCTGGGGCACGGCGCTGCTGCCCACCGATGTCAGCCTGAATTTCGGCGGCGCCAATATCGATCTCGACAGCATGGCGAAGAAGGCGATCGAAGCCTTTGATCTGAACAAGAATCCACCGCTGCCGGCCGACTTCGGCGACACCTTGACCGCCGATTTCATGGCCAAGATGCCGAAATTTGTCATCGGCCACAGCACGGTGAAAAACGGCGACATGGAAATCGCGATGGAAGGCGAGATGACGTTCGCCGGCATGAAGCCGGAGGCCAATGTGACCATCGATATCGCGGGCTATGACAGGATCGTGGAAAGCCTGCAGGCGGCGGCGAAGTCGGAGCCGGAAGCCGCGCAATATGTGCCGGTGGCGCTTGCGATCAAGGGATTCGGCAAGACGCTGCCGGACGGCCGTATCGAATGGGTCGTCAACGGCAAGCCGGACGGTTCGGTCACCGTCAATGGTGTCATGGTGAAGCCGGCCGATCCGGATGCGAATGGTGACGGCGACGGCAGCGAAGAAGAAACGACGCCGTAGCCGCTTTGGCGATCCGGTCGTCGCTTATATCGAACGCTCGTGATCGTCGTCGCCCAGCGGCAGCGCCCGCAGCGCCCTGCCGACGGAAGCCGGCGGCGTGCCAGTTTCCGCCGCGAACCGCATGAGCGTCGGCTCGTGGGCGAGGACGAACTGCAGCACGCCGGCCAGGAATCCCGGCTCGCCAGCGGCCTGGCGGATGGAATGCGCCTCGATGCCGGTGATCGCTAGGAAGCGCGACAGAAGTTCCGGATCGGCGGCGACGAAGCCCAATGCCTTCACGGCAATGGTTTCCGCTCCCTCGCGCATTGACGCTGCGTTTGCCATCGCTACCTTCTTGTGCGGTGGAATGAGTCTGTTTTTGGCAGTAATCGCAAGCGTCGCCTGCGGCAAGCCATCTGTCTCTGCAATGCGGAGTTCGCGGTGAAATCCGAAGCTTTTCCGGCAGCCGGTTTCCGTTTCGTCAATTATCTCGCGGTAGAGTCGAGCATGGTTTGGTGCGTACCGGCGAGGGCGCATGGCGGCATCCTTCGAGCGGAAGGCAGGCCGGGACGGGAATTTGATGCCTAAGAAGGTCATGATCGTCGAGGACAACGAGCTCAACATGAAGCTCTTTCGCGACCTCATCGAAGCGAGCGGTTACGAGACGGTACGCACGCGCAACGGTCTGGAAGCGCTGGATTTGGCGCGACTGCACAAGCCGGACCTCATTTTGATGGACATCCAGCTGCCCGAAGTGTCGGGGTTGGAAGTGACCAAATGGCTGAAGGAGGACGACGACCTCCATGTCATCCCGGTCATTGCCGTCACCGCATTCGCGATGAAGGGCGATGAGGAGCGTATCCGCCAGGGTGGCTGCGAAGCCTATATTTCCAAGCCGATCTCGGTGCCGCGTTTCATCGAAACCATCAAATCCTATCTGGGCGACGCCTGATGCGCCCTTCCAGCCGAGCCGGAGCTTTATGAGATGACTGCACGGATCCTCGTCGTCGACGACATCCCTGCCAATGTCAGGCTGCTCGAGGTCCGGCTGCTTGCCGAATATTTCGAGGTGCTGACCGCCACCAACGGGCTGGATGCGATCGAGACCTGCGAAAACGGCAAGGTCGATGTCGTTCTGCTCGACGTGATGATGCCTGATATGGACGGCTTCGAAGTCTGCCGCCGGCTGAAGAGCGATCCGGCGACGTCGCACATCCCGGTCGTCATGATCACCGCGCTCGACCAGGTTTCGGACCGGGTGCGCGGCCTTGAGGCCGGTGCGGACGATTTTCTGACCAAGCCGGTCAACGATCTGCAATTGATGACGCGCGTCAAAAGCCTGGTCAGGCTGAAGACTTTGACCGACGAGCTGCGCCTGCGCGCCTCGACCACGCGCAATATCGGCATCGAGGAGCTGTTGAGCCGCAACTTCGCATCCGCGGACACCACGCCGAAGGTTCTGCTGATCGACGACCGCAAATCCTCCTTCGAGCGCGTCCAGAAGATGCTGCGCGGCAGCGCCTACCTCGACATTGCCACCGATCCGCATGCCGGCTTCTTCCAGGCCGCCGAGACGCCCTATGAATGCGTGATGATCTCGACGGGTTTTGCCGATTTCGATCCGCTCAGGCTCTGCTCGCAGCTGCGTTCGCTCGATCGCACCCGTTTCCTGCCGATCATCCTTCTGGCGGAGCAGGGTGAGGAGGGGCGCATCGTCCGCGGGCTCGAGCTCGGCATCAACGATTATCTGATGCGGCCGATCGACCAGCAGGAGCTAACCGCTCGGCTGCGCACGCAGGTGCGCCGCAAGCGTTACAACGATCAGCTGCGCGCCAGCGTAACCCAGACCATCGAGATGGCGGTGATCGACGCGCTGACGGGATTGCACAATCGCCGTTACCTCGACAGCCATCTGCAGACACTGTTCGACCGCGCCGTGGCGCGGCGGCGGCCGCTGTCGGTGATGATCACCGATCTCGACCGCTTCAAGACCGTCAACGATACGCATGGCCATGACGGCGGTGACGAAGTGCTGCGCGAATTCGCGCGGCGGCTGCGCAAGAATGTGCGCGGCATCGATCTCGCCTGCCGCTTCGGTGGCGAGGAGTTCGTCGTGGTGATGCCGGACACGGACGGCGCGGTCGCCGAAAAGGTCGCGGAGCGTATTCGCGCCGAAATCGCCCAGATGCCGTTTGCCGTCGGTCAGGACGGCAAGACGATCGAGGTTACCGTCAGCGTCGGCGTGTCGTCGGTGCTGAGGGGTGTCGACTCGGTTGCCGGGCTGATGAAGCGGGCCGACCTCGCGCTCTACGAAGCCAAGAGCGCCGGCCGCAACCGGGTCGTCGCCAAGGCGGCGTAAGGTCCGATTATCCTGTCAATGCGACAGGGTTACGAATTTACCTTAACGCAAGCGATTCGCCGGGCTTGGTTAAGAAATTGTTGATTTTCACAGGCTGTTGCGCAAATGTGCAGGCCAATGACGGGATCGGCGCGAGGGTAGATCGCCGGATCGATCCGAAGAATACCCCATGATTCAGGTCCGCCGCATCTCCTGGGTCCGTGGGGTCGGCCGGCCGGCGCTGGCACATAGTGGCCTCCTCGTACCGCTGCCAAACGCCGGCCGGCCCCCAATTCTCAAAATGAAATCAAGACTCTGCGCCAAGCATTGGAAATTATTGACTTTTCGAGCTTTGAAAACAAAAATGCCGCCCACAGGGGCGGCGTTTTTGTCTAGAGCAGGAAAGCAGATTACTTGATCTTGGTTTCCTTGAACTCGACGTGCTTCTTGGCGACCGGATCGTATTTGCGGAACGACAGCTTGTCGGTCTTGGTGCGGCTGTTCTTGCTGGTCACGTAGAAGAAACCGGTGTCGGCGGTCGACAGAAGCTTGATCTTGATGTTTGCGGCTTTGGCCATTGTATCAGTCCATTATGTTCGTGGAGTCTTGGCCGCTGGAGCACGGGAAAACACCCGGACGCGGGAAACTTGGCGCGACACATAAACAACGCGCCCGGAAAGTCAACCCTGTGAGAGCGCCTCTTCCTTAACTGGGGCGGCCTTCTTCCAGTCTCCCGTGGTGTTCCACCAGCGGTTCGGGTTGGAGCGGTCGTCCAATCCCTTGGAGCGGCTGGCGAGGATCGGCTGGATGCGGATCACCGGCTCCTGATAGCTGTGGACCTGGAAGATCGCCTCGACGACGCGGGCGGCCAACGCCTGGTCGTCGGGCAGCTCGAACGACACTTCCACCGTGCCATGCCGTCGGCGCAAATCGGTCTCGGCGCCGGCGGCAGCACCTACGAGCGCCCGGTAGCGCTCGATGCCGTGCGCCGACTGGTAGGCATTGCTGTCGTATTTGCCCATGGTGAGCGGGGCGATCGCGACCACCGCTTCCATGATGCGATCGACATCGGAAGCCGGCGCCTGGAAGGTCACAAGCAGCAGCAATTCCATCCGCAGCGATTTCGTTTCAAACCCGGAGTCGATCATGGCGGCATCCTCAAATTCGTGGCGTGTTGCTGACAATCTACCCAGGTGCTGCTGACACGGTCATGTCAGCAGCATTGCGCCATCTGAGGCATCGACCAGTCTTTCTACAGGATTTTTCGGACGAGCCTGGCGCCGACCAGCGCGATATAGAAGGCGAAGAACATGCCGAGCGCCCAGCCGAAACCGGAGGGGCCGAAAAGGTCCATGCCGATGCCAATCGCCTGCGGGCCGAGCACCATGCCGACACCGTAGCAGAGCACGAAGGCGGCGTTGGCCGAGGCCAGGTCGTGGCCGGAAAGCTGCGAGCCGAGATGGGCCAGGCCGATCGTGTACATGGCCGCGACGACGCCGCCCCAGACGAACAGAAGCGCCGCCATCAGATGCCAGTTCTGCGCGAAGTGCGGCATGAAGATGGTGCCGGCAAGCCCGATGGTTGCACAGGCCAGAAGCAGATAACGGCGGTCGCTGACGCGATCGCTGATCATGCCGAGCGGGATCTGCAACAGCACGTTGCCGAGGCCGATCATGGTGAGCAGCAGGGCGGCGTCGGCCTCGGAGTAGCCGATGCGATTGCCGTAGACGGGAAACAGCGCAAAACCGCCGGTCTCGACCGCGCCGAACACCAGCACCGCAGCGGTCGCCGTCGGCACCAACCAGATGTAGCGCAGGAAGTTGCTGGTTTCGCCATTGGAGACGATCGTCGGGCTCTCGTTGCGTGCGGCCAGAACTGGAATGGCGGCCAGCGTCACCAGCGCCATGATGACGCCGAAGGGCAGGAAGCCGGCGCTGCCGAGCTGGGCGAACAGCCACGGCCCGGCGGCAAAGCCGAGCGACAGCACCGTGGCGTAGATGCCGAGGACGAGACCGCGCCGGTGCGGCGGCGCCGATGTGCTGATCCAGAATTCCGACAGGATGAACAGCACCGTCAGCGCGATGTGCAGCAGGACGCGCAGCGGAAACCACATCCAGAAGTCCGGTGCGAAATGGAAGCCGACAAAGGCCAGCACTCCCGTGGCGATCATGGCGAGCATCGTCCTGGCGACGCCGAACCGCATCGCGAGCGGGGTGGCGAGCGGTGCGCCGGCGATCGAGGCGAGGCCGGCGACAGCGGTGTTGAAGCCGATCATCGACGCCGAATGGCCGCGCGTTTCGAGAATGACGCTGAGCAGCGGCATGCCGAGGCCGATGGCGATGCCGACGACGCTGATCGACGAGATCGCCGCGATCATCGGCAACCAATGGACCCGTTCCTCGATCTCTTGCTGGGTATCGACCGTCATGGGATGTGAATGCTCTATGCTCTACAGAATTTCGCGAACGAAGCGATTGCGGACAAGCCGGTAGAACGGCACGGAACCACCGGGGCGCAGCAGCGGATCGTCGACGAGCCGCTTTTCCAGCTCCTCCAGGATAGCCCTGGTGATGTCGGGAATATCAGCTTCTCGGGCCTTGGCGAGCGGCAGCCAGACCAGTTCCTCCAGCTCGTTGGTTGGACCGCCGTCCGGCAGCTCGACGGCAACATCTTCGCGCCAGGCGCTGAAGAAGCGCGTGTCGAAGCGCCGCACCCGGTTTGGCGGCGTGATGGCGCGCGCGATGAAGCGCAGCGCTTCCAGCGACGGTCTTACGCCGTGCTCGGCAAAACCCTGCCAATCGCGCCTGGTCGTGGCGAAGGCGCCCTTCTGGCCGATCAGCAGGCCGGCTTCTTCATAGGTCTCGCGAATCGCCGACAGAGCGATGGCGCGGGCGCGGGCCGGGCTGGTGCGGCCGACGCCGGCGGTCAGCCTCACCTGTTCCTCAGGATGCAGCCCTGTGGCAACGGGAATTCGGCTGTCGGCCGGATCGGTACGGCCACCGGGAAAGACGAATTTCCCCGGCATGAAGGCGTGACGGGCGTGGCGCCTGCCCATCAGCACCAGGAACTCGGCGTCCCTGCGATCGAGCAGGATCAGCGTCGCGGCGTCGCGCGGGCGTATAGGCCTGGCGTCGAGCGCGATCGGCTCAACCTTGTCGACTTCCGCCTTGGTCATAACGTCCATGCGCACGACCTAGCGGAATCTTCTCCGATGCGAAAGTGGCGTCCAGCCATGCCGATTTGCGCCAGCCTCGGTTTCAAGCCTCGGGATGCGACTCGATCAGATCTTCTTCCCCGCCGAAGCCGTGCATATAGAACGCCCATTGCAGGCCGATGACGGCGCCCTTGACCGGCTGCAGCAAGACGATCGCCATGAGGATGGTCAGCGGCACCCAGATGGCGATGTGCTGCCAGGTGGACAGAGTGGAGGCCGCTTCGACACCCATGAAGGCGCCGAGCACGATGTGGCCGACGATGGCCACCACCAGGTAGGCCGGCAGGTCGTCGGCGCGGTGGTGATGAAGCGCCTCGCCGCAATGATCGCATTTATTGACGGTCTTGACGAAGGCACGAAAAAGTTTTCCCTCGCCGCAATGCGGGCAGCGGCCAAGCGCGCCACGCTTCATCGCCGTCCACAGCGGGCGGGCGATCCGGCCCGACTGATGTTGGCCGCCGAAAACCTGTTGGTTCTTTTTTAGATCGCTTGGCATTACCGTCTCCTGCCGCGCGAGCCTGGACGCGATTGCGACGCACGGGCGCGGCCCTTGGCCTTGTGAAACGACCGTTTGGAGCCGGGCAGCGGCTTTGGGTCGGTCAGCATCTCGAAACGCATCGCGCCGGCCATAGGCGCCACCTCGATCAGGCGAACCTCGACGCGGTCGGCAAGCTGATAGCCCTTGCCGGTGCGTTCTCCGAAAAGCGATCGGGCAGTTTCGTCGTATATATAGTAATCGCCGCCCAGACTTGACACCGGAATGAAACCATCTGCGCCATACTGCGGCAATTGGACAAATAGTCCCGATTTGGTGACGCCCGAGATGCGTGCATCGAAGCGATCGTCGACACGCTCTGCGAGATAGGCGGCGATCAGCCGGTCGACCGTGTCGCGCTCGGCGGCCATGGCGCGGCGTTCGGTGGCTGAGATCAGCGCAGAAACTTCTTCCAGCCGCTCCGCTTCATCCTGCGTCAGTCCGCCTGCTCCGAAGCCGAGCGCGGCAATCAGCCCGCGATGCACGATCAGGTCGGCATATCTGCGGATCGGCGAGGTGAAGTGCGCATAGCGCTTCAGATTGAGGCCGAAATGGCCGATATTGCTTGGCGAATATTCGGCCTGCATCTGCGTGCGCAGTACCACCTCGTTGACCAGCCCCTCATGGTCGGCGCCGCGGACGCGATCCAGAATGCCGTTGAACTGGTTCGGCTGCATCTGGGCGCCGCGCGCCAGCGACAGGCCAAGCGTCTGCAGGAATTCACGCAGCGATTCCTGCTTGGCGAGCGAAGGTGCGTCATGGATGCGGTAGACCAGCGCCTGTCGTTTCGCCTCCAGCGTCTCGGCCGCCGCGACATTGGCCTGGATCATGAATTCTTCGATCAGCTTGTGCGCGTCGAGCCGCTCCGGCACGACGACGCGGTCGACGGTGCCGTCCTCCTTGAGCAGGATTTTCCGCTCCGGCAGTTCGAGCTCGAGCGGCTGGCGCGTCTCACGACCGCGCTTCACGACCGCATAGGCGTCCCACAGCGGCTTCAGCACCGTGTCGAGGATCGGGCCGGTCTTGTCGTCCGGCGCGCCGTCGATCGCGGCTTGCGCCTGGGGATAGGCTAGCTTTGCCGCCGATTTCATCATGATGCGGTGGAACGAATGCCTGAGCTTGCGGCCGTCGGCCGAGAAGGTCATGCGGACCGCCAGCGCCGGGCGGTCCTGGCCTTCGCGCAGCGAACAAAGGTCGTTGGAGATGCGCTCCGGCAGCATCGGCACGACGCGATCGGGGAAATAGACCGAGTTGCCACGCTTCAGCGCCTCGCGGTCGAGCGCGGTGCCATAGCGCACATAAGCGGCAACATCGGCAATCGCCACGGTAACGACCACGCCGCCGGGGTTCTTCTCGTCCGGATCTGCTGTGGCGAACACAGCGTCGTCATGGTCCTTGGCGTCGGCCGGATCGATGGTGACCAGCGGCAGCTCGCGCCAGTCTTCGCGGCCGGCCAGCGTCGCCGGTTTGACCGCCTCCGCCTCGGCGATGACGTCTGCCGGGAAAATATGCGGAATGTCGTGCGCGTGAATGGCGATCATCGAGACCGCCTTTTCGCTGGTCAGCGAACCCAGCACCGCCAGCACCTTGGCCCTGGGCAGCCCGTAGCGGGAGGCCCGCGCCGGCTCGACCTCGACCAGATCGCCGTTCTTGGCGCCGTTCTGGAATTCCTTGTCGACGACCAGCTCCGGCTGGCGCCTTTCGACAGGCTCGATGCGGAAGGTACCGTCCTGCAGCACGCGAAAAACGCCGAGAACTGCATCGGCGCGCTTCTCGAAGATCTTCATCACCCGCCCGGTATAGGCAGGGCCGGTCGGATCATCGGTTGGAAAGGTCTTGGCCAGCACGCGGTCGCCAATGCCCGGTGTCGGGCCGCCGCCGCCGCGCGACACGCGGATCGCTATGACAGGAGGTTCGCCGTTGCCCACGGCTTCGGTTGGGTGCGCCAGCAGCACGCCGTCGGCGTCGCGGCCAAAGATGTCGAGCACGGCGACATGGGCGAGGGCGCCGACGCGGGCGAGCCGCTTGCGCTCCTTGGTCAGCAGGCCCTCATCCTGCAAGTCGCGCAAAACGTCCTTCAGCCAGATACGGTCCTCGCCGCGCAGCGCAAACGCCTTGGCGATGTCGCGTTTGCCTGAGCGATCCGGATTTTCGGCGATGTAGCGCAGGATCTCGTCGCGGGACGGCCGGTAATCATCCTTGACCTTGGCCCTGGTGTCGGCGGTGCGCAGATCGCCATGACTTCTTCCGGATACCCTGCGCGCCACGATGCACTATCCCTTTTTGTTGGCCACTTTCTTGGCAGCCGGTTTCTGGGCCGCCGGTTTCTTGGCCGCAGGCTTTTTGGCAGGTGCGGCCGCTTTGCGGAAGGGCTTTCTGCCGCCATTGCCGCCCTTGGCTTCCTTCTCGGCAATCAGCGCCACCGCGTCCTCGATCGTCACCGACTGCGGGTCCTTGCCCTTCGGCAGCGTCGCATTGACCTTGCCGAAATTGACATAAGGCCCGTATTTGCCGTCACGCACGACGATCTTGCCGCCGCCCGCCGGATGCTCGCCAAGTTCCTTCAAGGCGGCCGGCGTGCCGCCATTGCGACCGCCGGGGCCCTTCAACTGCTTCTCGGCGATCACCGATACGGCGCGGTTGAGACCGATCGAGAACACGTCCTCGATGTTGTCGAGATTGGCGTAGGTGCCGTCGTGCAGCACGAACGGACCGTAGCGCCCCAGCCCGGCCGAGATCATCTTGCCGGATTCCGGATGCTTGCCGACGTCGCGCGGCAGTGACAGCAGGGCAAGGGCTTTTTCGTGGTCGATCGAATCGACGGTCCAGCCCTTGGGCAGGCTGGAGCGCTTGGCTTCCTTGCCGTCGCCGCGCTGGACATAGGGGCCGAAACGACCACTGCGCAGCGTGATTTCCTCCGCCGTGTAGGGGTCCTTGCCCAGCACCTTGGTGCCGTCCTCGCCATTGCCGTTTTCGGCATTGGGGTTGGCGGCGTCGCCGAGCTGGCGGGTGAAGGAGCATTCGGGATAATTCGAGCAGCCGACAAAGGCGCCGAATTTGCCGAGCTTCAGCGACAGGTTGCCGGTGCCGCATTTCGGGCAGATCCGGGGGTTCGAACCGTCCTCGCGCGCGGGAAACACCAGCGGCGCCAGTTCCTCGTTGAGGGCGTCGAGCACGTCGGTGACGCGCAATTCCTTGATGTCGGCCACGGCGCCGGAAAAATCCTTCCAGAAATCGCGCAGCACATCCTTCCAGGCGAGCTTGCCGTCGGAAATCTCGTCGAGCTTTTCCTCGAGCGAGGCGGTGAAATCATACTCGACATAGCGCTCGAAGAAGCTCTCGAGGAAGGCCGACAACAGCCGGCCCTTGGCCTGCGGCAACAGCTTGCGCTTGTCCAGGGTGACGTAGTCGCGATCCTCCAGCGTCTTCAGGATAGCCGTGTAGGTCGACGGCCGGCCGATGCCGAGCTCTTCCAGCTTCTTGATCAGCGAGGCTTCCGAATAGCGCGGCGGCGGTTCGGTGGTGTGCTGGGTGGCGTTGATCGCCTCGCGGTCGAGTTGTTCGCCGGCACGGATCTCGGGCAGACGGCGGTCTTCCTCGTCTTCGGCATCCTCGTCCTTCTGCTCGGTATAGGCGGCAATGAAGCCATCGAAGCGAACGACCGAACCGACGGCGCGAAGCTCGGCGCTGCGGGCGCCGTTGACCGCCTCGATCTCGACCGTGGTGCGCTCGATCTCGGCTGGCTGCATCTGGCTGGCGATGGCGCGTTTCCAGACAATCTCGTAAAGGCGCGCCTGGTCGGCATCCAGATATTGCCTGACCGAGGCCGGCGTGCGCATGAAATCGGTCGGGCGGATGGCTTCGTGCGCTTCCTGGGCGTTCTTGGCCTTGGTGGTGTAGTTGCGCGGCTTTTCGGGCAGGTATTTTGGGCCGAACTCCTTTGCGATCGCATCGCGCGCCGCCGATATCGCCTCGGGCGCCATCTGCACGCCGTCGGTTCGCATGTAGGTGATCAGGCCGGTGGTCTCGCCGCCGATGTCCATGCCTTCATAGAGCCGCTGCGCCACCTGCATGGTGCGGCTTGCTGAAAAACCGAGGCGCGAGGAGGCGGCCTGCTGCAGCGTCGATGTGGTGAAGGGCGGGCCTGGATTGCGCCTGGTCGGCTTGGCCTCGACCGACAGCGCCTTGAAGGTCGCGCCTTCCAGCATTGCCTTGATGTCGTCGGCCTGCGCCTTGTTCGAAATGTCGAGCTTTTGCAGCTTCTTGCGATCGAAGGCGGTCAGCCGCGCTTCGAAATTTTCCTTGCGCGGCGTGCCGAGAATGGCGGCGATCTGCCAATATTCCTCGCGGATGAAGCGCTCGATTTCCAATTCGCGGTCGCAGACGAGGCGCAGCGCCACCGACTGGACGCGGCCGGCGGAGCGGGCGCCGGGCAGCTTGCGCCACAGCACGGGCGAAAGCGTGAAGCCGACGAGATAGTCGAGCGCGCGGCGGGCGAGATAGGCGTCGACCAGCGGCGCATCGATCTGGCGCGGATTGGCCATCGCTTCCAGCACCGACGATTTGGTGATGGCGTTGAAGACGACGCGGCTGACCGGCTTGTCCTTCAGCGCGCGCTTCTGCTTCAGCACTTCCAGAACGTGCCAGGAAATGGCTTCGCCCTCACGGTCCGGGTCGGTGGCGAGGATCAGGCCGTCGGCGTCCTTGACCGCCCTGGCGATGTCGGCAAGACGTTTGCTCGAGGCGGTGTCGACAGC
Organism: Mesorhizobium sp. WSM4848; assembly: GCF_055811375.1. NCBI lineage: Bacteria > Pseudomonadati > Pseudomonadota > Alphaproteobacteria > Hyphomicrobiales > Phyllobacteriaceae > Mesorhizobium > Mesorhizobium sp. WSM4848. Next base: position 39,829 of record NZ_JBVVPX010000022.1, on the reverse strand, counting down.
CCAGGACATGGCGAAATCCTCGTCCGGACGCACCGAGCCATCCTTGGCCGGCAGATCGCGGACGTGGCCGAACGAGGCCAGGACCTTGTAGTTCTTTCCAAGATACTTGTTGATTGTCTTCGCTTTGGCCGGCGATTCGACGACGACGACGTCCATGAGGTCTCATATCAGCTGTGGTGCGGCAGAAGAATTCCGCTGCGCGCGACGAAATCTCGTATAATTGTCGCTCACATGGCCGTGCTTTTGCATCCGGTCAAGGGGAAGCGCCCAAAATGCAGTCCTGCATCGAGCGGTGCGTCATGTGATATCCGCAATCCTGGATAGGGAGAGCGGCTGCCCTGATCGTTGGACAAACCGGCAATGAATCCGGGAGAACGGGACAAATACTTCCGCCGATATAAGAGAAACATCGATCACGCGCCAGCCCCAGCTGAGGCAAGCCCGGCATGATGAGACGACGCTGGCGGGCGAGACTGGCGTGGCGAGTGGGGTTCGTGTGTCCAGCGGGACAGCACAGGAAGCTGGCCGCCAGGAGGCCTGCGGGGCTACGCGGCAGCCAGCCATTCCCCGCCGGTCAAGGCGAGGATTGAGGTTCGGGGCTTAGTCGGCCTTGGCGATGTGCCAGACGCCGCCGACGCCGTCGCCGGTCACATCGCCGGCCTTCTTGTCCTTGATGAATGTGTAGAGCGGCTTGCCTTCATAGGCCCACATCTTGGTGCCGTCGGTGCGGTCGACGATTGTCCATTCGCCCTCGGCCTTGGCGTCGGCCTCGGCCTTCAGCGGCGGCCAATTGGTGGCGCATTTGTCGTAGCAGTTCGACTTGCCCATCTCGTCCTTGTCGTAGGTGTAAAGGGTCATGCCGTTGGCATCGGTGTATATCTTGGTGCCGCCGACATCGGCTTCTTTCCACGCTTCGCCGGCATAGGAGGTGGCGGTGCCGAGCAAAAGCACCGCCAGCCCAACTGTGATCGATTTCATGACGCTCTCCCTGATATGATCGAGAAGCGCGCGGAAAGCCGCGGCCTCGTTGCATCAACGTGCTTGGCGTGTCGTTTCTTCCGATGCGAGGCGGCAACTTGCCACGCAATGGTGATTGGCGGACAAGCCCGCGCGCCGCTATATCGGCGCCGATACAGTTGGAGTTCGGGAATGGCATTGGACATCGGCTATGTCAGCGCGGTCGGGGCGGGGGCGATCTCGTTCCTGTCGCCTTGCGTGCTGCCGCTGGTGCCACCCTATCTCTGCTATATGGCCGGCGTGTCGGTCGATGATTTCCGCGGCAATGCCGGCGTCACCGCCAAGGCCGACGCACGCAGCGCTCTGCTCTATGCCTCGATCGCCTTCGTTCTCGGCTTCTCGACCGTCTTCGTGGCCCTGGGCGCCGGCGCCTCGACCATCGGACGGCTGCTGCGCGTCTGGCAGGAGCCGCTAGCGATGGCGGCCGGCGTGCTTATCATCCTGATGGGGCTGAATTTTCTCCGCATATTGCGCATCCCGCTGCTTTCGCGCGAGGCGCGCTTCCAGTCGCAGGGCAAGCCGGCCAGTATCGTTGCCGCTTATGTCATGGGACTGGCCTTCGCCTTCGGCTGGACACCCTGCATCGGACCGGTGCTGGGGCCGATCCTGACGCTGGCCGGCGGCCGCGAGACGGTGGGCGAGGGCGCGGCTCTGCTCGCCGCCTATTCGCTCGGCCTCGGCATACCGTTCCTGATAGCGGCGCTGTTTTCAGGCGCCTTCATGCGCTTTCTGGCAAAATTCCGGGTCCATCTCGGCCGTGTCGAAAAGGCGATGGGCGCGCTGCTGGTCGTCGCCGGCGTGTTTTTCCTGACCGGCGGCGTGCAGGCCGCATCCTACTGGCTGCTGGAGAATTTCCCGGTGCTGGGGCAGTTGGGGTAGGTCTCGTATCCACAAACCCATGCTGGCGCACAGAATTTGGCCTATACTCAATCTGCGAGATAGATACTGTTTACTGAATTGGTGACATTTTGGTGATTTCAACAATCCCTGCACACTCTCCGCCTACGTGATAGAATTTCCCTTTACCTCTATTACCTTTTATCTTTCCATTCAAAATATTGCTTCCTTTTTTTCCCTCGTCAACAAAGCGATGTATTATTCTTAAGGTGCCATCGGTCGCGATTTTTCCTTCCCACGATGGGGCAGAAATCTTACCGCTTTTGATCGAAACATCTGCTGTAAGCTCCCGCCACCCGCACAACGAATTGGTGGCACGTCTCGTCAAAGCCCATCTTCCGTCGAAAGCACTTAAACCGGCAAATCCTGCACCCTCGCAACGACCCTCTCGTGCCTCCATTCCGTCAGCACAAAAAAGGGGGCAGACCCTAGCTGGAATCGCTTTCAGCCCTTTCAGAAGGTCCCCCGTCGGCTCGACCGACGCGAGCTTAATCCCTTGCCGCTTCGCATAGTCGTTCAAAGCTTTCTGGCTGGCGGAACCCCATTTTCCGTCGACTTGGCCAATAAGGCACCCGATTCGGACTAATTCCCTCTGCGTGGAAAGAGCAAGTTCGCCGGAGCCCTCAGAATCTACCGAAGACCTCTCTGCTTGGACTTCCGGATTGGGCTGTTCAAGCCTGGCGACGGTCTTGACGTCGTCTGAAGCCTTTCCGACAGGCCTCCCTTGCACGCGATCTTGTTCTGCCTTTTGTCGTTCAGTCGCCTGCCGTTGCAAATCGACCCGACTGTTTATTGCGTCGATCTTTAACTTAGCTAGGGCTACAAACGCGCCATTCGGATATTGCTGTAGGTACGCTTGAAAGAAACTCTTGTCCGCCGAGTCCTTGATCGTTTCCCAATAAGCGATCTCAACCGCATTGTCAGGCCCGACTGGTACCGGCGTGCGGGCGGATTCCGTCTTCGGCTCCTGAATCGGGAGAGGATTCAACACCACATCGCCCGTGAGCGAGGAATTGTCCCATGGAACTTGCTTTCCATACGTCGCTTCGAGCACATCTCGTCGCACATGAACGAGGTCGCGGGTGATATCCTGCCCCGGCGTGCCGAGGTGCCTGAGCAATGCAGTTGTGAAGGGAGAGTTTCTACCTGACCCGTCGAATGCCACGTTGCCCGGCTGCGTTGCGAATGCGATGAGAGAACCGACACCGCTGCCAAGCTTGGCTAGACCCCGACCCACAGAACCGGATCGTGTTCCCATCGACCGGGCAAGATTCTCGGCGAGCGGGTTGTCCCGGCAGGCATCGAGGAAGACAAGATTGACCTTGGAACTGCGCTCCATCGCCGCAAGAACAAGGTCCATCGGCAGGGTCTCGAAATCGAGGTCGTCATAAGACGACAAGTGCGCATCCACAGGCGCCATATAATTGTTGCCGTTAACCTGCAGGCCATGCCCGGAATAATAGAACAGCGCAATGTCCGCCTTATCGAGCTTCTTGATAAAGTCGCGTGCCGTGCCACGCATCCTGACCAAGTCGAGGTCCAGACCGGTCACTACCTCGAAACCCAAATCCTTCAATTTGGCGGTCATGTCACTGGCATCGTTCTTGGGGTTAGGAAGTCCGGGTACGTTCTGATACGCCGAATTGCCCATCACCAGCGCGACGCGTCTATCTGCGAGCGCATCCGCTGAAACAGCTGTAAACAATAGGATGAGGATAAAACAAGCGCTGCGCATGGCAGGAACAACTCCCCCGAGCGAACGTATCAGATGCTAATATAACGGAAAAGGCCTATCACTAGCAGGAAATGGCCAGATCATTGACAATGCTTCCACGTAAGGAGCGTAAAGTCGTGCAGGCTGGCTGTTTGAATTCATTCCATCTTCCGATGCCAATTTCCGCGCAAACGCCAAGGCTTGGCGGTTGCAGCCGCTGCTAAAGCGGAAACCGGAGATGTAGGGTAACCACCTGATCGAAGTGAACCGGAACGTTTTAGTTCCCCTTCCGGCTTCCACCCGGGACGACGCATTAAAGTGACTGCCGCCCGCCTAGACCTACTGATTAAAAGTCAGTTGCTCGACCACCTCACCGGAATTTAACCGCATTGGTGCAGCATGGCGCCAATCCATGCCTTGATTCCCAACCCTTTTCATATGGTTGCCATTCCATGAGCCAGAGAACCTGCCTGTCCGTCATTCTCGCCGCCGGCGAAGGCACGCGCATGAAAAGCGCTGTGCCAAAAGTGCTGCACCCGATCGCCGGCCTGCCGATGGTCGCCCATGTCGTCAAGGCTGCGGAAGCCGCAGGCAGCGGTGATCTGGCGCTGGTGATCGGCCATGGCGCGGACGAGATGCGCAAGGCCACGCAAAAATTCGCGCCGAAGGCGGAGACCTTCGTCCAGGACAAGCGGCTCGGAACGGCGCATGCCGTTCTGGCTGCTCGCGACGCGATCTCAAAGGGTTACGACGATGTCCTGGTGATGTTCGGCGATACGCCGCTGATCGATCCGGAGGTGCTGGTTGCTGCGCGCCTGAAGCTGGCCGAAGGTGCTGCCGTCGTGGTGGTCGGCTTCCGCACCTCAAATCCGTCCGGCTATGGCCGGCTGATCGAAAAGGGCGGCAAGCTCATCGCCATCCGCGAGGAAAAGGACTGCACCGACGAGGAGAAGAAAATCACCTTCTGCAATGGCGGTCTGATGGCGGTTGCCGGCAAGCACGCGCTGCAGCTGCTCGACCAAGTCGGCAACGACAACGCCAAGGGCGAGTATTACCTCACCGACATCGTCGAGATCGCCGGCGGGCAAGGCCTTGACGTCGTTGCGGCAGAGGCCGGATTCGAGAATGTGCTCGGCATCAACAACCGTGCCGAACTCGCCGCGGCGGAAGGCATCTGGCAGACCCGCCGGCGGCGCGAAGCCATGCTCTCCGGCGTCACATTGATCGCGCCCGAAACAGTCTTTTTTTCGCACGATACCGAGATCGGCGCCGACACGATCGTTGAGCCCAATGTCAGGTTTGGGCCGGCCGTGACAATCGCCACCGGCGCCAAGATCCATGCCTTCAGCCATATTGAAGGCGCCACGATCGCTTCCGATTGCGATGTCGGTCCGTTTGCGCGGCTGCGGCCAGGCGCCGATCTCCGGCAAAAAGCCAAGGTCGGCAATTTCTGCGAGGTCAAGCAGGCTGTTGTCGAGGAGGGCGCCAAGGTCAATCACCTGACCTATATCGGCGATGCCCGCGTCGGCGCCGGCGCCAATATCGGCGCTGGCACCATCACCTGCAACTATGACGGGTATTCGAAGTTCTTCACCGACATCGGCGAAGGCGCCTTCGTCGGCTCGAATTCCTCGCTGGTGGCGCCTGTGACAATCGGCAAGGGCGGCTACATCGCTTCGGGCAGCGTGATCACCGAAAGCGTGCCCGACGATGGGTTGGCCTTCGGCCGCGCCCGCCAGAGGACGCTGCCCGGCAAGGGCAAGGAATTGCGCGAGCGTTTTGCTTCGGCTGCGGCTGCCCGGAAAAAAGGCTAGCCTGGCTGCGGTAACCGGATTGCAAGCGCACTCGGTCATGGTGCATCTGTGCAGAACCGTTCCGGCTGATACGGAACGAAACGCAATGTGATTTTCGCGGCAGCCCGGCCAACCCTAAATGGCGCCGGGTTTTCATGCCGGAATCGGGGCAACGTCTATGTGCGGTATCGTCGGAATTGTTAGTCACTCGCCGGTCGCGCCACTGATCGTCGATGCGCTGAAAAGGCTCGAATATCGCGGTTATGATTCGGCCGGCGTCGCCACCGTCGAGCACGGCCAGCTGGCGCGTCGCCGCGCCGAGGGCAAGCTGATCAATCTCGAACGCCGGCTGAAGGACGAACCGCTCGACGGTATGATCGGCATCGGTCACACGCGCTGGGCGACGCACGGCGTGCCCAACGAGACCAATGCGCATCCGCATTTTTCCGACGGCGTCGCCATCGTCCACAACGGCATCATCGAGAATTTCGCCGAATTGCGCGACGAGCTGATGCGCGACGGCTACATATTTTCATCGCAGACCGATACCGAGGTCGTCGCACATCTGGTGGGGCGCGAATTGGCCAGGGGCCTGCAGCCGGTCGAGGCCGCGCACCAGGCGCTGAAGCGGCTGGAAGGCGCCTTTGCGCTGGCCATCATGTTCAGGGGAGACGAGGATCTCATCGTCGGCGCGCGCAACGGCCCGCCGCTGGCCGTCGGCCATGGCGATGGCGAGATGTTTTTGGGCTCCGACGCCATCGCGCTTGCCCCCTTCACCAATTCGATCACCTATCTGGAGGACGGCGACTGGGCGGTGGTGCGCCGTAACGACGTCGCCATCTTCGACATGGACGGCAACAAGGTCGACCGCAAGCGCCAGCAGTCGCTCAGCACCAGCTTCATGGTCGACAAGGGCAACCGGCGCCATTTCATGGAGAAGGAAATCCATGAACAGCCCGAGGTGATCTCGCACACGCTGGCGCATTATGTGGATTTCGTTGGCGGCGTCTCGAAGCCGCTCGACCTGCCGTTCGATTTCGCCAAAATCGACCGGCTGGCGATTTCGGCCTGCGGCACTGCCTATCTGGCCGGCCTGATCAGCAAATACTGGTTCGAACGCTATGCGCGGCTGCCGGTCGACATCGATGTCGCTTCGGAATTCCGCTATCGTGAAATGCCGCTGTCGAAGACCGACGCCGCCTTCTTCATCTCGCAATCGGGCGAGACCGCCGACACGCTGGCCTCGCTGCGCTATTGCCGCAAGGCGGGCATGAAGATCGGCGCGGTCGTCAATGTCCGCGAATCGACGATGGCGCGCGAATCCGACGTTATCCTGCCGACGCTGGCCGGGCCGGAGATCGGCGTCGCCTCGACCAAGGCCTTCACCTGTCAACTGTCGGTGCTGGCCTCGCTTGCCGTGCGGGCCGGCGTGGCGCGCGGAACGATTTCGCAGGAACAGGAAACGACGCTGGTTCGCCAACTGTCGGAAGCGCCGCGCTATGCCAACCAGGTCCTGAAACTCGACGGCCAGATCGAAAAGGTCGCGCGCGACCTCTCGCACTACAAGAACGTGCTCTATCTTGGCCGCGACACCAATTTCCCGCTGGCCATGGAAGGCGCGCTGAAGCTCAAGGAAATCTCCTATATCCATGCCGAGGGCTATGCCGCCGGCGAGCTGAAGCACGGGCCGATTGCGCTGATCGACGAGAACATGCCAGTGATCGTCATTGCCCCGCATGACCGCATTTTTGAAAAAACCGTGTCGAACATGCAGGAAGTCGCGGCGCGCGGCGGCAAGATCATCCTGATCACCGACAGCAAGGGTGCCGCACACGCCACGGTGAAGACGATGGAGATGATCGTGCTGCCGGACGTGCCAGAAATCATCTCACCGATCATCTACGCGCTGCCGATCCAGATGCTGGCCTATTTCACCGCGGTGTTCATGGGCACCGACGTCGACCAGCCACGCAACCTGGCGAAATCGGTGACGGTGGAATAGCGGTCGCCGCGGCTGGATGCATGTATCAATTCCTGATACGTCTTCCTTGCGTGCCCTAATCCTTCGAGGTCCCTGAACTATGCTCAAGTTCGCACGTCCAATTCACCCCGGAGAATTCCTGCGCGAGGAATATCTCCTCCCGCTTGGCATGAGCGCTGGCGCGCTGGCGAAGAAGCTCAATCTTCCGCGCACTCGTATCGAACGCATTGCCAAGGAAGAGATCGGCTTGACTCCCGATACCGCGCTTCGCCTCGCCAGGTTCTTCAACACCACGCCCGAATTCTGGATGAATTTTCAGCAGGCCTACGAGCTCGAAACCGAGGCACGGAAACTCGCGCCGGAGCTCGAGAAAATCGAGCCGCTGGAAGTCGCGGCATAGTTGATCTTTTAAAAAATTCGCAGTTCCAAAGCCGAATGCGGTTCATTAATGTCGCGCCGAAATCAGCGCTGCGGTGAACCATGTCCGATGCTTCCAAGACCTCAGGCATGACCCGGCTGCGGAATTACTTCCTGACAGGCTTTGTCGTGTGCGCTCCGCTGGCGATCACCGCCTACATCGCCTGGTCGTTCATCGGCTGGGTCGATTCCTGGGTGAAACCCTATATTCCGGCGCGTTACAACCCCGATAGCTATCTGCCGGCGCCGGTTCCGGGATTCGGGCTGATCGTCGCCTTGATCCTGATCACCCTGATCGGTTTCCTGACCGCCAATATCGTCGGCCGGGCTATCGTCCTGTTCGGCGAACGCCTGCTCGGCCGCATGCCGCTGGTGCGCGGCATCTACGGCTCGCTGAAGCAGATCTTCGAGACCGTGCTGTCGAACAAGGGCGACATGTTTCGCCAGGTCGGGCTGGTCGAATACCCGCGCAAGGGCGTCTGGTCGCTGGTCTTCGTTGCCAGCGAGAAGGAAACCGAGGTCAACCAGAAGCTCGACCAGGAGGGTGATCCGCTGATCGCGGTTTTCATGCCGTGCACGCCCAACCCGACCACCGGCTTCCTGATGTATGTGCCGAAATCCGATATCGTGCTGCTCGACATGACGATCGAGGACGGCGCCAAGCTGATCGTTTCGGCCGGGCTGGTGGCGCCAGCGGTCAAGACGAAAATGGTGACGTTGAACGGCATGCCGATCGGCGGCCAGATCGGCAATCCGCCTGCGGATGCCGGGCCTCAGCCGGCGCGCAAGAGCCGCACCGCCTCGTCGCGGCCGAACAAATAAAGCAGCATGCGAAGGGCCTCGCCGCGTTCGGATTGCAATTCCGGATCGCGCGACAGGATCAGCCGCGCGTCGTCGCGGGCGGCTTCGAGCAGGTCGGCATGCGCCTCGATGCGCGCCACCTGGAAGCCCGGTGTGCCGGACTGGCGGGTGCCGAGCAACTCGCCTTCGCCGCGCAGTTTCAGATCCTCCTCGGCGATGCGAAAGCCGTCCTCGGTCTCGCGCATGACCGACAGCCGGCGCGATGCCGTCGCGCCGAGCGGATTTTTGTAGAGCAGAACGCAGGACGACGGTTTTTCGCCGCGCCCGACCCGGCCGCGCAACTGATGCAACTGGGCGAGGCCGAAGCGCTCGGCATGCTCGATGACCATGATCGTCGCATCCGGCACATCGACGCCGACCTCGATGACCGTGGTGGCGATCAGGATGCGTGTCTCGCCGGCCTTGAAGGCGCGCATCGCCTCGTCTTTTTCGGCGCCCTTCATGCGCCCGTGCACCAAGCCGATCCGGTCGCCGAACAGGGGCTTTAGCAAGGCAAACCGGTCCTCCGCCGACATCAGCTTGATCTCTTCGGACTCCTCGACCAGCGGACAGATCCAATAGATTTTCTGGCCGTCGGCGACGGCGTCGCGCATGCGGCTGACCAGTTCATCGAGCCGCTCGAGCGGCAGGGTGACGGTGCGGATCGGTTGGCGACCGGCCGGCTTTTCCGTCAGCTTCGACACATCCATGTCACCGAAAGCGGTCAGCACCAGCGTGCGCGGGATCGGTGTCGCCGTCATCACCAGCATGTCGGGCGCGTCGCCCTTGGCGGTGATGGCGAGCCGCTGGTGGACGCCAAAACGGTGCTGCTCGTCGATGACGGCGAGGACCAGGTCGTGGAACGTCACCGTTTGCTGGAACAGGGCGTGGGTGCCGACGACGATGTCGATCTCGCCACTGGCCAGACCGGTCAGCGTCTCGGTGCGCTCGCGGCCCTTTTCGCGGCCGGTGAGGATGGCGATGCGCAGGCCGGCTTGTTCCGCCAACGGCGCAATCGTCGCAAGATGCTGGCGCGCCAGGATTTCGGTCGGCGCCATCAATGCCGCCTGGCCGCCGGCCTCGACAGCGCGCGCCATGGCGAGCAGCGCGACAACCGTCTTGCCGGAGCCGACATCACCCTGCAGCAGGCGCAGCATGCGTTCGGGGTCACCGAGATCAGCATTGATTTCGGCAAGCGCCATTTCCTGCGAACTGGTCAGCGAATAGGGAAGGGCGGCGCACAGCTTTTCGACCAAGCGGCCGTCGCCGACCAGCGGTCGTCCTGACAGGCGGCGGACTTTTGCGCGCACCAGCGCCAGCGACACCTGGCCTGCCAGAAACTCGTCATAGGCGAGACGCCGCCAAGCCGCGCCGTCGACGGACACGTCGATCGGGTCGGCGGGATTGTGGATGCGGGCGAGCGCATCACCGAAGGCGGGAAAGCTGCGGCGGCGCAGAAACTCACCCTCCTGCCATTCCGGCAGCACCGGCAAGCGAGCGAGCGCCTGGCCGATTGCCCGGCGCAGCACTTTTCCCGAGAGCCCGGCGGTGAGCGGATAGACCGGCTCGACCAGCGGCAGGTTTTCCGCCTCACTGGCCAACGCGATGTGGTCGGGATGAACCATTGTCGGGCGGCCGTTGAACCATTCCATGCGCCCGGAGACCACGACATGCTCGCCCTCCGGCATCGCTTTTTCAAGGTAGGCAGCGTGTGCATGGAAGAACGTCAGCGCGATTTCGCCAGTGTCGTCATGGGCGTAGATCCGGTACGGCACCGATCGGTTGCCGCGCGGCGGCGGCTGGTGGCGATCGATGCGCACTTCGAGGGTGACGATCGCGCCTTCAGCCGAACCGGCGATGCCCGGCCGGTTGCGACGGTCGATCACCGTGTGCGGCAGCACGAACAGAAGGTCGCCGGCGCGCGCCGCGCGGTCGCCGAGATCGGCCGGCACGACTTTCTCGACCAGTGCGCCGACCTTCGGCCCGACACCGGCAAGCGAGGTGATCGGGACAAACAGCGGATCGAGGAGGGAAGGTCTCATTTGCGCCGCGCCAACCGGGACTTTGTTGGGGCCGAGTTCCTTCGCGCCCCCCTCTGTCCTGCCGGACATCTCCCCCACAAGGGGGGAGATCGGACTGTCCTTCCGCTTTCGCCAATCGCCAACGGCGGAGAAGAGGCACGGCGGCGAAGCTGCCAATCTCCCCCCCTGTGGGGGAGATGTCCGGCAGGACAGAGAGGGGCGCGAAGGAATGCAATCATTACAAGTTGATTGTCGGGCGTCTCACACTGCCTTGCAAGGCTGACACCGCGCTCTATCCACGCTATATGCGCCGCTTCAGGCAAGGATGCTGGACAATGACCGGAACGAGACGATCAAGCGAGGGGCTCGACGCCCGCCGCCGCAAGCTTCTGTTTCGATCCTGGCATCGCGGCATGCGCGAAATGGACCTTATTCTCGGCAGTTTCGCTGACGCCGAGATCGGCGCCTTGACCGGCGACGAACTCGACCAATATGAGAGGCTCCTCGATGTTCCCGACACCGAATTCCTGCCGGTGATCACCGGCGAACGCCCGATTCCGGCTGACATCGACTGTGCCGTCCTGCAAAAAATCCTGGCGTCGCGCCAGGCGATGACATTCTGAAATACGTGATTTCATGAGCCTGATCCCCCCAATCGGCCTGCCGAAAGGCCGCGCCGGCCAGTTCATCGTCGACGGCGTCGCCGACGGTTACGAAGCGTTCGCGCTGGTGCAGGCCGCGCACGAGATCGCGCCCGACAAGCCGGTGCTGTTCGTGGCACGCGACGGCCAGCGCCTGCCTTCGATCGTCGAGGCGCTTTCATTCGCCGCGCCTGGCCTGCCGGTGCTCGAACTGCCGGCCTGGGATTGTCTGCCCTATGACCGAGTTTCGCCCGGCTCGGATGCAGCCGCGCGGCGGTTGGACGCGCTCACCGCGATGATCGCGTTGGCAAAAAAACCGCACCGCGCCGTCATCCTGACCACCGCCAACGCGCTGCTGCAGCGCATTCCGCCGGCAAGCCTCGTCGAGGCGCAGACATTTCACGCCAAACCCGGCAACCAGATCGACATGAACGCACTGGCGTCGCGGCTCGAGATATCAGGCTTCGAGCGGGTGCCGACTGTGCGCGGCGTCGGCGAGTTCGCCGTGCGCGGCGGCATTCTTGACCTGTTCGCACCGGGCTGGACGGAAGCGCTCAGGCTCGATTTCTTCGGCGACACGCTGGAATCGATCCGCGTCTTCGACGCCGCCACGCAGCGCACCACCGGCCAGCGCAAGTCGATGGCGCTGCAGGCGATGAGCGAAGTGGCGCTGACGCCGGAGACCATCAGCCGCTTCCGCCGCAGCTACATCGACGCTTTTGGCGCGCCCTCGCGCGACGACGGGTTGTATGCGGCGGTCAGCGAGGGACGGCGTTTCGCCGGCATGGAGCACTGGCTGCCGTTCTTCTACGAGCGGCTGGAGACAGTGTTCGACTATCTGCCGGACACGCCTGTCGTGTTTGACCATCTGGCGCACGAGGCACTGGCTGAGCGCCATGCGCTGATCCTCGACCACTACGAGGCGCGCAGGAAGCAGGCCGACGGCGCACTGAAGGACGCCGTTCCCTACAAGCCGGTGCCGCCCGACCTGCTTTATCTGTCGCCGGAAAACCTCATCGCCTCACTTGGCCCGCGCGAGGCGATCGACTTCACGCCGTTCGACGCTCCCGACGCCGGCGCCAGGAAAATCTTCCATGCCGGCTCACGGCATGGCCGCAGCTTCGTCGAGGAACGCGCCGACCCCAACATCAACGTCTTCGACGTCGTCGTAAAACACATTGCCGACGAGCGCGCCGCCCGCCGCCGCGTCGTCGTCGCCGGCTGGACCGAAGGTTCGCTCGACCGGCTCGGCCAGATCTTGGCCGAGCATCATCTCGGCAACCTTGAGCCGGTCGCCACGCTGGCCGAGGCGGAAAAGCTCGAACCGGGGCAGGCGGGACTTGCCGTGCTGCCGCTCGAATCCGGCTTCGAGACCGAGAAACTGGTCGTCGTCGCCGAGCAGGACATTCTGGGCGACCGGCTCATCCGTCGCTCGAAGCGCAAGAAGCGTCCTTCCGATTTCATCGCCGAAGCCTCGGCGTTGTCCTCCGGCGACATCGTCGTCCATAGCGACCACGGCATTGGCCGCTTCATCGGGCTGCGCACCATCGAGGCGGTCGGCGCACCGCATGATTGCCTCGAAATCCATTATGCCGGCGACGACCGGCTGTTCCTGCCAGTGGAGAACATCGAGCTTTTGTCGCGCTATGGCTCGGATTCGGCCGAAGCGACATTGGACAAGCTCGGCGGCGGCGCCTGGCAGTCCAGAAAAGCGCGGCTGAAGAAACGCCTGCTCGACATGGCCGGACAGTTGATCCGCATCGCCGCCGAGCGGCAGATGCGCGCTGCCCCTTCGCTGGTGCCGGCCGACGGTCTCTATGACGAATTCGCCGCGCGGTTTCCCTATGAGGAGACCGACGACCAGCAGACGGCGATCGATTCGGTCATGGGCGACCTGGGCGCCGGCAAGCCGATGGACCGGCTGATCTGCGGCGATGTCGGCTTCGGCAAGACCGAGGTGGCACTTCGTGCCGCCTTCATTGCGGCGATGGAAGGCTTTCAGGTCGCGGTGGTGGTGCCGACGACGCTGCTGTCGCGTCAGCATTTCAAGACCTTCTCGCAGCGCTTCTCCGGCCTGCCGATCCGCGTCGCCCAGGCCTCACGGCTGGTCGGCGCCAAGGAACTGGCCGAGGCCAAGAAAGGCATCGCCGACGGCACGGTCGACATCGTCATCGGCACTCACGCGCTGCTCGGCTCGTCGATCTCGTTCAAGAATCTCGGCCTGTTGATCATCGACGAGGAACAGCACTTTGGCGTCAAGCACAAGGAGCGGCTGAAGGACCTGAAGAGCGACGTGCATGTGCTGACGCTGTCGGCGACGCCGATCCCGCGCACGCTGCAACTGGCATTGACCGGCGTGCGTGAACTGTCGCTGATCGCCACGCCGCCGATCGACCGCCTGGCGGTGCGCACCTTCATCTCGCCCTTCGACCCGCTGGTCATCCGCGAGACCCTGCTTAGGGAACGCTACCGCGGCGGTCATTCCTTCTATGTCGTGCCGCGCATCAGCGATCTGGCGGAAATCAATGATTTCCTTCGTGAATCCGTACCCGAGCTAAAGGTGGCTGTTGCTCACGGCCAGATGCCGCCCGGCGAGCTCGACGACATCATGAACGCCTTCTATGACGGCCAGTACGATGTGCTGTTGTCGACCACCATCGTCGAATCCGGCCTCGATATCCCGACCGCCAACACGCTGATCGTGCATCGCGCCGACATGTTCGGCCTGTCGCAGCTCTACCAGCTGCGCGGCCGCGTCGGCCGCTCGAAGGTGCGCGCCTACGCGCTGTTCACGCTGCCGGCCAACCGCAAGCTGACCGACACCGCCGAGCGCCGGCTGAAGGTGCTGCAGTCGCTCGACACGCTCGGCGCCGGCTTTCAACTCGCCAGCCACGATCTCGACATCCGAGGTGCTGGCAATCTTCTCGGCGAGGAGCAGTCCGGCCACATCAAGGAGGTCGGCTTCGAGCTTTACCAGCAGATGCTGGAAGAGGCCGTCACCGAGGTCAAGGATTCCGGCGAGGTGCAGGATGGCGGCTGGTCGCCGCAGATCGCCGTCGGCACGGCGGTGATGATCCCCGAAAGCTATGTTCCGGACCTGCAGCTGCGCCTGGCGCTCTACCGCCGCCTTGGCGATCTCGAAAACACCGAGGAGATCGACGCTTTCGGCGCCGAGCTGATCGACCGCTTCGGACCTTTGCCGGAAGAAGTGAAACATCTCTTGAAGATCGTCTTCATCAAGGCGCTGTGCCGCAAGGCCAATGTCGAAAAGCTCGATGCCGGGCCAAAGGGCGTCGTCATCCATTTCCGCAAGCGCGAGTTCTCTAACCCCGTCGGACTGGTCACCTTCATCGGCGAGCAGGGCGCGCTGGCCAAGATCCGGCCGGACCACAGCGTCGTTTTCGTCCGCGACTGGTCTACTCCGGAAAAGCGGCTGGCGGGTTCAGCGGTCGTCATGACGCAGCTGGCTCGGCTGGCGGAGAAGGCGGCTTAGCGCGGCTCGGCCTGAGCCTTAGGCCGTGCAGGGCAATCGCTTCCAGTTTGCGCTGCCCCTCATCGCCCTGCCGGGCACTTCTCCCCGTATAGTGACGGAGAAGGACGCCTTTGCATTGGATTTCGCCAATCATCAGCGTTGCAGAAGGGGTGCCAAGTTGCGGCCAGCTTCTTTCTCCCCGTCAACGGGGAGAAATGCCCGGCAGGGCAATGAGGGGCAGCGCCAACGTTGACGATTGGCCGCTCGAGCGCCAGCCCTGGTCTGAATCGATTGCCGTAAACGCGAGCTTGCGCCATTCGCCACCACCGAAATTCCGGTCTAGAATAGGAAATCGGCTTCGTGTATGGAGCCGCGATCCCCATATTGGGGGCGAAATGGCGGGCGACAGCAGCCGCTGGAAAGAATTTTGGGTGCAACGATGACGAAATGGTCGCCGAATTCGTGGAGAGCAAAGCCGATCCAGCAGGTTCCTGCCTATCCGGATCTTGCCGCGCTGAAGAACACGGAAGCCCAGCTCGCCACCTTTCCACCGCTGGTTTTTGCAGGTGAGGCACGCAAGCTGAAGAAGCAGCTTGCGACCGTTGCTGCCGGTGACGCATTCCTTCTGCAGGGCGGCGACTGCGCCGAGAGTTTCGCCGAGCATGGCGCGGACAACATCCGCGACTTCTTCCGCGTCTTCCTGCAGATGTCCGTGGTGCTGACCTTCGCCGGCGCGCAGCCGGTGGTGAAGGTCGGCCGTGTTGCCGGCCAGTTCGCCAAGCCGCGCTCGTCCGACAACGAGACCAAGGGCGGCGTGACCCTGCCCAGCTATCGCGGCGACATCATCAACGGCATCGAGTTCGACGCCAAGTCGCGCATTCCCGATCCCGCACGCCAGGAGATGGCCTACCGCCAGTCGGCGGCGACGCTCAACCTGTTGCGCGCATTTGCGCAGGGCGGCTACGCCAGCCTGGAGAACGTGCATCAATGGATGCTGGGCTTCGTGTCCGACAGTCCGCAGGGCGAGAAATACGAGTCGCTCGCCAACCGCATCACCGAGACGATGGACTTCATGAAGGCTGTCGGCATCACCTCGGAGACCAATTACGCGCTGCGCGAGACCGATTTTTACACCAGCCACGAGGCGCTGCTGCTCGGCTATGAGGAGGCGCTGACCCGGATCGATTCGATGTCAGGCGATTGGTACGCCACCTCAGGCCATATGATCTGGATCGGCGATCGCACCCGCCAGCCCGACCATGCCCATGTCGAATACTGCCGTGGCATCAAGAACCCGCTCGGCCTGAAATGCGGCCCCTCGCTGACGCCGGACGGCCTGCTGCAGCTCATCGACCTGCTCAATCCGGAGAACGAGCCCGGCCGGCTGACGCTGATCGCCCGCTTCGGTTCCGACAAGGTTGCCGAGCATCTGCCGAAGCTGGTCCGCGCGGTGCAGAAGGAAGGCCGCAGCGTGGTGTGGTCGTCGGATCCGATGCATGGCAACACGATCGAGGCCGCCGGCTACAAGACACGGCCGTTCGACCGCATTTTGAAGGAAGTGCAGAGCTTCTTCGAGGTGCATCGCGCCGAAGGCACGCATCCGGGCGGCATCCATATCGAGATGACCGGCAAGAACGTCACCGAATGCACCGGTGGCGCCCGCGCCATCACCGCCGAGGAATTGCAGGATCGCTACCATACCCATTGCGACCCGCGCCTCAACGCCGACCAGGCGATCGAACTGGCGTTCCTGGTCTCGGACCTGCTCAAGAAAAGCCACCCGGTCCAGCACAAGCAGGCCGTCAACGGCTGATTTCAGTCCGCCATCGGAATTTCACGATAAAGAAGCACCGGAGAAATCCGGTGGTTCTTGATCACGCATTGCATTCCACGCATCTTGCGATAGACTGATTGCGAAATGCAATCGGTTATGCACCTTGGTGCTAGGCCATAAACGGAGGCGCCGATGGCCAGGATCGTCTATGCCATGCTGATGTCCCTGGACGGCTATATCGCCGGGCCGGACGGAGACATTGCCTTGCCGGTACCCGAAGGGGAACTGCACCGGCATTTCAACGACATGATGAGGCAGACCTCGATCGCACTCTGTGGACGCCGGATGTACGAGATGATGCGCTTCTGGGACAGTCCGGACCGAGAGAACGGCGCCGAAATCGAGCTGGATTTTGCCCGCTCCTGGCGCGAGACCCCAAAGATCGTGTTTTCGACGACGCTTCGGGAAGTCGGACCCAATGCCCGGCTGCTGAACGGCGATGTCGGGAATGTGGTGAGATCTCTCAAGTCGGAAGCGGATGGCCAGATTACCGTTGCCGGCGCCGATCTTGCCGCGCATCTTGCCCACTCCGGTCTGATCGACGAGTACAGGCTCTACATCCACCCGGTCGTGCTTGGCGGCGGCAAGCCGTACTTCCAGTCCGGCCTGTTGCTGACCTTGAAGCCGCTTGGTAAGGAAAGCCTAACCCAAGGCGTGACGCTGCTGCGCTACGCACCCGCCGGTTGAATAGTGGCTCAACGTTGTTTTCACGAGAGCGGAAGTTCGTCAGCCAAGGACGAATCGCACAGATGACCCAATGTAGACATTCGCCGATATCGAGAGATGGCAGGCGTCGGACGCGGCTCCGGATTCAATCCGCTGCGAGCGTAACTCTCTTAAAGCCGTAGCCTACCGTAATTTACCTTGTAGGCAGTTCGCATATGCCGCAGCGTAAGGCTGTACCCCCCCGAGGAGGAACGGCCATGAAATTCTCTGGACACACCCGACTGCTGACGTTTCTTGCGGCATCCAGTTTCCTGGCCGGCACGATTGTGGCGACTGCCCAGACGGCCATCCCTCCATCGCTGGTCACCCCCGATAAGGTCGAGTCGACTCTCGGTACGCTCGACTTCAAGGACGGCGTGCCGAGCAAGGAAACGGCCGAAAAACTCTACGACAACCTCGACTTTACCTACGCCTATCGCGCGTTCATGGACAACCTGCGTGGCGTCAGCATACAGGGCTTCCGCAAGGGTCTGGAAAGCGTTGGCGTCAAGGACAACGAGGTCATCGTTTTCGAAGAGTTGATGGATGCCAAGTCGCTGTTCCTGACCGCGAACGCCGACACGATCTACGTGATGGGCACCCTCGATCTCAGCAAGGGGCCGGTGGTGCTGGAGACTCCGCCCAAGTTTCTCGGCGCTGTGCAGGACGCCTGGTTCCGCTGGGTCATCGACCTCGGCGGGCCTGGGCCTGATCGCGGGGAAGGCGGCAAGTATCTGATTGTGGGGCCGGACTTCACCGGACCACTACCGCAAGGCGGGTTCTTTGTCGCGCATGCGCGCACCAATTCTATCGTGTGGTTCGGCCGGTCGTTCCTGGAAAATAACGACCCCAAGCCAGCGGTCGAAGTGATCAAGAAGTTCACCAAGGTCTATCCTTACGAAGTCGGCGGTGTCGGCACGCCGGTCGCCGACTTTCTGGCCGGCAAGATCAAGCTCGGCAAGATTGCCCCGCCGCCGCCGACGGTGTTTCACAACGGAAGCGGCAAGGTCATGAACACCCTTCCGCCCAACGACTGGAGCTTCTACGAGATGCTCAACGAGGTCGTGCAGAATGAACCGGCGACCTCGCTCGATCCTGAGCTGATGGGCCCGATCGCAGCGATCGGCGTCGTCAAGGGCAAGCCCTTCGCGCCCGACGAGCGGATGAAGAAGATCATGACCGAGGCGCTGACGCTGGCGAACGCTACCTCGCGCACCCTCTTCATGAGTTCGCGCGATCCGAGCTGGTTCTACTATCCCGACTCATCCTGGATGAATTACCTGTTCCAGACCGGTTACGAGTTCGAGACGCCGATCCCTGAAATAACGTCCGAGGGTGTCAAGCCCTATCCGGCCACCGGCTACCGCACCATGGATGCGCGGACCAACTTCTTTTACGGCATCACCGGCATCACGCCCGGCATGGCTATGCGCCTGACCGGTATCGGATCGCAATATCTGTTTGCGTTCACGGATGCCGACAAGAACTACTTTGACGGCGCCAAGACCTACAAGGTGACGTTGCCGAAGGACATTCCGGAAGCAAACTTCTGGTCGTTCACGCTCTACGACAACATGACTCGCTCGATGCTCGACACGCCGCAAGGCTACCCGCGCGCCGGCAGCCAGAGCTATCCATCGCCCGCAGCAGAGGCAGCGGCGGACGGCTCCACGACAATCTACTTCGGCCCGACCCAGCCCGACGGCGTCGCTCGGGGCAACTGGATCCAGACCGACCCGAAGAAAGGCTGGTTTACACTGCTGCGCCTCTACAGCCCGCTTGAGCCGTTCTTCACCAAGGAATGGCGACCGACCGAGATCGAGTTGGTTCAGTGATGGCGCTGGCTGTTGAAGATAGCGTTCCCCAAACTGTACGGGAGTGTGCTGACATGAACCCGACAAGGCATTTGGCAAAGCTCGCCCTGTTCATCGCCTGGCTGGCGCTGCCGGTGTATGCAACGTCTGTCCACGCGCAGACTATCGAAACTGGCCTCATCGAGCTGACGGACTCCAAGATCGAGTACTTCAGCCGGGGAGAAGGCGAACCCATAGTCCTGCTGCCGGGCGGAACCCTGACCGTGGGCTACCTGGATGGCCTGGCGGATGCTCTCGCGAAGGCCGACTATCGTGTTGTCGGCATCAACTTCCGGGGTTCGGGCAAGAGCACGGGTCCAAGCGAGGGCGTCACGCTTCAGACGATGGCGGACGACGTCGCAGGCGTGATCAAGGCTCTCAACCTTGGGCCGGTGCACGTGGCTGGCAACGACTTCGGCAATCGCGTTGCGCGCATGCTGGCCGCGTCTCACCCCGAATTGACGCGCAGCGTTATCTTGTTGGCAGCGGGTGGGAAGGTCCAACCCGCACCGCCCGCGGCCAAAGCCTTGGGGATTATCTTCAACCCGGCATCCACCGACGCCGACATCTTGGCGGTCTTCCCGTTGCTGGTTTCCAATCCTGCGGATTCCGCCCGCGTCTGGAAGCTTTTCAAGCCTTCTCTCGATCCTGGAGCGGCGGCTATCGAAAAGGCGGCTGCGGAAAGCACTCCGCTCGACGCTTGGTGGGCGCCTTCGGGAGAGACCAAATATCTGATCCTGCAGGGAGCGGAGGATCAGATCGCGCCCCCTGAAAACGGCGAGCAGCTTCAGAAGGAGCTCGGCGACCGGGCGACGCTCGTCAATGTCCCCGGGGCGGCGCATCTCCTGCCCCTGGAACAGCCCGACGAAGCCGCGTCTCGAATAGTCGATTTCCTCCGAAAACTTGACGGCTAGTGCCATCTATCCTCATGCCGTCGTGCAGTATGCCGGGGCGCGTGAAGAGGGGTCTTGCGCGCTGACGCCATGGTCGCTCCTGGCGCATCGTTCCATTTGACCATAGTCGCATCCCACCCCAAGCGGTAGTTTAGCGTCGGATTTTCACTAGGATCCAGTCAGCGCCCGCGCTCCCAGCGCAGTCCGTTTAGTCGGGGATCGGCGGCAAATGCCGTCCTGGAAAACTCGATCCGCTTTTGCGGGAACTCGCAGATCGCCTGCACGCCGAAGGCGCCCAGCCGGATGCGCCAGGTATGCGGTTCCAGCGGTTTCGGCTTGGCAAAGCCGCTGCATGCCAGCAGCGCCACGTTAGCGCCTTTCGGGTCGCGCACGGAGCGATAGCGGATCGCCTCCAGCCCGGCTTCGCGCGCGACATCGGCAATATTCTGGCAGGCCGCGTAGTCGGTCGGGTGCGTCCACGCCGCCGCGTCGCGGTCGAGCGGCGGCCGCGTCAGGTCGATCATTTTTGTGCTGCGTATCGCGGCGGCGAAGGCGGTGTATTCGGCGGCGTCGCGTGGCCACGGCGTAGCCGGCGATTCCGCGAAGAACAGCAGGCGGTAGAAGGCCATTTCGGAAACTGCGGTCATCATGGTTTCCGCCGCGTAGTAGACGCCCTTGGTCCTGCCGGCGCGGCGGAAGCGCGAACCGCGCGGGTAGATCGAGCCGTAGCGGAAGGGCGTTGCCAGGAGATAATGCAGATGCCGGCATTCCAAGGGGATTTGCGGCTTGGTTTCCTCGATCAGGTCTTCGAGGACGGCCTGCTCGTCGAGCGTGTCAACGACTTTCAATGTCGAGACGCGGTGCTGCGCCTCGACCATGCGCCAGTATTTGCCGTCGAGTCCATACTTGCCGTCTCGCGTGGCGGCTTCAGACGAGAGCGCGTCGGGAGTCCAGATAGGCGATGACATCGACAAGCCCTGATATTGTCACGATTTTTTCGAGCGGGGTGCCATCGAAGGCGGCGTTGGCGTTCTTCAGCCATGCCCGGGCGACGGTCTCGTCGCCGCCGACAATGGCGTCGAGCGAGCGGAACAGGCGGACGAACAGCACGGCAAGCTCGAACGGCTTGGTTCCACGCTCCAGCAGGAATTCCTGCCTGCGCATGCGCGAAACCGTGGCTTCCGAAACCCCGATGATCGAGGCCAGCATCCTGGCGGTAACGTCCAGCAGGTCGGCGGCGCGCAGCGTCGCCTTGGTCAGGACTGCATTTTCGGCCGTGTTGGCGGCGAGATCGGGTTGCATTGTCGGCAGCTTCTCCTTTCTGTGGAAAATATAGCCTATAAAAGTTCATATGGAAAGATTTCGGCTTCAACAATCTGGTGCGCCGTCGAGAGGCTGCTGGCGCCGGCCCGCTGCTTTGTCCAAACCGTGCTATGCGGAACACACCCATCGAATGTCGCATTTGCTTGGGCGCAGCCGCTGCAAAACTGGAATCCTGGCAGGGGATGCCGAGGATGACGACTGCGTTGGAGGCGAGATGGACGACACGCATACTGGATCATGCCTGTGCGGGGCTGTGCGGTTCAAGACGCGAGGGGCCTTGCGCGGCGTCATCTACTGCCATTGCTCGCAGTGCCGGAAGCAGAGCGGGCATTTTTACCTGCAACCAATGTTGCCAACGCAGACATCACGATTATGGGCGCGGAAAGCATCACCTGGTACGAAGCATCTTCGTTTGCCAGGCGCGGTTTCTGCAAGACATGCGGCTCGTTGCTGTTCTGGAAGCCGCAGGATGATGAATATGTCTCGGTTCTGGCCGGACTGTTCGACAAGCCCGCCGGACTTCAGAGCCAATGCCACATCTTCGTCGGCGACAAGGGCGACTACTACACGATCGACGACGGGCTGCCGCAGTTCGAGAAGTCGACGCCGTCGATCAAGGTCGCGGATGAGTGACGAGGTTGCCGACGAATGATTTTTGCAGAGATCGCCTTATTCCCTTGATCCGGCCATTGCGCTATCCCCTGCCGGTGACTCGGAAAGGTTTGGCATGCAGCGGCTGATCGATGCTTTCTTCAATTCAGTGCGGGCATTTCGCAAATTGGCTTCCAGCGAAAAAGCCTTCCAGCAGGAGCTGATGCTGCTCGTGCTGGCGTTGCCGCTCGGCTGGTTTGTTTCGGTGTCGTGGCGCGGCTACGCGCTGTTGATCGGCGCGGTGCTGCTGCTGATCATGGTCGAAGTGCTGAACACCGGCATCGAGGCTGCATGCGATGCGTTCAGCCGGGAGTTCAACGTCGATATCCAGCTCGCCAAAGACTGCGGTTCGCTGGCGGTGCTGATTTCGGTGGTGATCGTTGCCGGCGTCTGGGGCATCGCCATCATCGAGCGAATCTTGGGGCTACCGATCTAGCCATCAAATCCCTACATGCCGGTCAACACAACCTGATCCCATGATCTGCTCCGAAACCCGGTATCCACTTTCCGGGATCATGGTCTGAGGAGACCGACATGGCCGCCGATTCCCTGCTGCTCGAACGCACAGGCCTGCCGGACGATCTGCGCTGGCTGACTGAGAAATATCCGCGCGAGGTCTGGCAGGGCCACACCAACATCCATGGCATGGCCACTATGTGGCTGCAGCGGCACGACATGTTCCGCGAGCTTGGCGGCATGCTGACCAACGGTATCAGCGACTATCGCGAGGGCAGGCTCACGGCGCCGGACTTTGCGCGCTGGTTCGCGCCGCGCCTCAACCATTTTCTCGGTCATCTCGACGGTCACCATAACGTCGAGGACAATCATTATTTCCCGGTCTTCGCCAAGGCGGAGACCCGGCTGAAACGCGGTTTCGAGATTCTCGATGCCGATCATCATACGATCCATGAAGGGTTGGAGCGCAATGCCGAGGCCGCAAACGCCTTCATCCGCACGCTTCAGGACAGCGAGGACAAGCAGCGCTTTGCCGCCGATGCCTATGCCGACGAGAACAGCCGGCTGATCGCCATGCTGACCCGGCACCTTGCCGATGAGGAAGACCTGATCATTCCGCTGATCCTTGATCGCGGCGACCGGGCGCTCGGCATCGACTGATCCTCACGTCTCCTTGCTACGCTCCGTTTTGGCAACGTGATGAGCGATGAACCAGGCAAGGACGGCCACGCCCAATCCAATCGCCAGGGCGATCAGCAATCGCTCGTGACGGGCCAACGCCTGGCCGACGATGCGCTCCGCGCCCAGCCCGAACACATAGCCGATGGTGGTGAACAATCCGGCCCAGACTATGGATGAAATGGCGTTGAGAATGACAAAGCGCGTCACGGCAATGCCCGACAATCCGGCCGCGATGCCGCCGACCAGGCGCAGGCCGTAAATGAAACGGTTCGACAGCACGAAAATGTCGGGATGGGTGGAGACAAGACGAGAGGCGTGGCTGAAACCCGGCCGGCCCTTCAGTTTGACCACGAACGGATGGTCGGCGAAGCTTCGTCCGAGGATAAAGAAAAAGCTATCGCCGGCAAAGGCGCCGATGGCGGCCGCCAGAAACGCCTGCCACAGGACGAAAACATGTTGATGCGCGAAAAACCCGCCGAGGAGGGCGGCACTTTCGCCCTCGGCGACACAGCCCAGAAAGACGGCAATCAGCCCATATTGCTCGATGAGATTATGGATGGCATCCGTCATGAAGGCGTCCGCTGCTTCGACAGGATCTCGTCGATCCGCTTCACCTGCTCGGCCAGCTGCGCGATCTCGTCGCGCATGCCAACGATCTGGCTGTGGCGCAGTTCGTCCAGCTTCTCATGCAGCGCCATGATCTCGATCTCGGCCTTGAGATTGACCTCGTAGTCGTGGGCGGCGTCGATGCGATCGCGCTCGGCCTGGCGGTTCTGCGCCATCATGATCACCGGCGCCTGCAGCGCAGCGACCATCGAGAGGATAAGATTGAGGAAGATGAAGGGATAGGGATCAAAGGAGTCGCGCGACAAAAGCCAGGCATTGCCTGACGTCCACAGGATCAGGAAGGCGATGAAGACCAGGATGAAGGACCACGAGCCGCCGATCCGGGCGATGGAATCGGCGAGGCGGTCGCCAAACGTCTGGTGAAATGCGACGGCCTTGTTGGTGTCCTTCGCGATCGTGGTGCGTTCGAGCGTGCTTTGCAGCACCTGGCTCTCGACCTGGCTCAGGCCATCTGGCCTTCGCTTCAGCCAGCGCTTTGCCAGATCTTCGATCGTCTTGTTCATTGTCGCCTCCGTCGTCAGCGATAGACGTAGAGGTGATAGACCTAAAGGCTGTCGGTTCGCGCGGGAAGTGGTAGATTGACGCGACAGGGTCAGGAAACAATGATGGATTTTCAGAAAATCCGCGCCCGCGCGGCCAAACGCAAGGGCGGGGAAGCGGTGCTGACGTCGCTGCTGGGGCCGATGCCCGACAATGCCGCGGTGGCTGAAATTCCCGATGACCGCATCCTGTCGACGATGGCCGAGCGTGTTTTTGCCGCTGGCTTCGTCTGGCGCGTCATCGAACAGAAATGGCCGGGTTTCGAACAAGCGTTTCTCGGCTTCGAGCCGAAGCGGCTGTTGTTCCAGCCTGACGATTTCTGGCACGAGCTGACAGCCGACGAGCGCATCGTGCGCAATCCGCAGAAGATCAAGTCGGTTCGCGAAAACGCGGCTTTCGTCGAGCGTGTGTCGAAGGAGCATGGCGGCTTTGGCAGGTTCCTCGCCGACTGGCCAGAAGACGACCAGGTTGGACTGATGGCCTATCTCGGCAAGCATGGCAGCCGGCTCGGCGGCAACACCGGCCAGTATTTCTTGAGGTGGCTGGAGTGGGACGCCTTCATCATCTCAGGCGACATGGCGGCGGCACTGCGCGACGCCGGCCTGGACATCGCCGAACACCCGACATCGAAGCGGGATCTCGACAAGATCCAGAACCAGATCAATGCCTGGGCGGCGGATACCTGGCTGCCGCGCCGGCATATTTCGCGCATCCTGGCGATGTCGATCGGCGAGAACCACTCGCCGCAGGCTCTGCGCGAATATATGGGCGAATAGGACGCGATCGGTATCCGGCGGTCCGATCCGTCTGACACAAATGACATAGGACATTCGGTCCGGGGTGGTCCAAGCAAACGCCATTGCCCGGCGAATTCTGTCGCGCTAAGTCAGCAGGCATGACCGACAACACCGCTTCCGACATATTGCGCATCGCCGTCGCCCAGCTCAATCCAACGGTTGGCGATGTCGCCGGCAATCTCGCCAAGGCGCGCGAGGCGAGGGCGGATGCCGCCCGACAAGGCGCCGACCTCGTGCTGTTCACCGAGCTTTTCCTCGCCGGTTATCCGCCCGAAGATCTGGTGCTGAAGCCGGCGTTCCTGAAGGCCTGCGAGCGGGCGGCGCAGGATTTCGCTGGCGACACTGCCGATGGCGGGCCCGGCGTCATCATCGGCACGCCGCTGAAGCGCAAGAGCGGCACGCACAATTCGATCATCTTTGCCGACGGCGGCAAGATCCTTGCCGAGCGCTACAAGCTCGATTTGCCGAACTACGGCGAATTCGACGAGAAGCGCGTCTTCCAGGCCGGCCCTGAAATCCAGGGGCCGGTCAATTTTCGCGGCGTGCGGCTGGGAATTCCGATCTGCGAAGACATCTGGGGCGATGTCAGCGTCTGCGAGACGCTGGCCGAAAGCGGTGCTGAAATCCTGCTGGTGCCGAACGGCTCGCCCTATTATCGCGGCAAGGTCGATGTTCGCCACCAAATTGTCATTCGCCAGGTCATCGAATGCGGCTTGCCGATCGTCTACGCCAACCAGCTTGGCGGCCAGGACGAGTTGATCTTCGACGGCGCGTCGTTTGCCATAGGTTCCGACAAGACGCTGGCCTTCCAGATGAGCCAGTTCGAGCAAACGGTCAACGTCACCACCTGGAAGCGCAACCGCGTCGCCGCAGGCGCGCAAAATGGAAATAATTCCGAGGGCTGGGTCTGCTCCGAAGGGCCGATGTCGAAAATCCCGGAAAAGGAGGAGGCCGATTATCGCGCCTGCATGCTGGGCCTGCGCGACTACGTCAACAAGAACGGTTTCAGGAATGTCGTGCTCGGTCTTTCCGGCGGCATCGATTCGGCGATCTGCGCAGCGCTTGCCGTCGATGCGCTCGGCGAGGAGCGGCTGCGCGCCGTGATGATGCCCTACCGCTACACCTCGAAGGACTCGCTTAGGGATGCCGAGGATTGCGCCCGTGCGCTCGGCTGCCGCTACGACATCGTGCCGATCTTCGAGCCGGTCGAGGGATTCCTGCATACGCTGACGCAGCTTTTCGAGGGCACCAAGCAAGGCATCACCGAGGAAAACCTGCAGAGCCGCGCGCGCGGCACCATTTTGATGGCGATCTCCAACAAGTTCGGCTCGATGGTGGTGACCACCGGCAACAAGAGCGAGATGTCGGTCGGCTACGCCACGCTCTACGGCGACATGAATGGCGGCTTCAACCCGATAAAAGACCTCTACAAGATGCAGGTCTATGAGCTGGCGCGCTGGCGCAATACGCATATGCCGCCTGGTGCGCTGGGCCCTTCCGGCGAGGTGATCCCGAACAACATCATCGACAAGGCGCCGTCGGCGGAACTGCGCGAGAACCAGACGGATCAGGATTCGCTGCCGCCCTATCCGGTGCTGGACGACATATTGGAGTGTCTGGTCGAGAACGAGATGGGTGTCGACGAGATCGTCGCCCGCGGCCACGACCGGGCAACGGTGACGCGCGTCGAGCATCTGCTCTACATCGCCGAATACAAGCGCCGGCAGGCAGCGCCGGGCGTCAAGATCACCAAAAAGAATTTCGGCCGCGACCGCCGTTATCCCATCACCAACCGGTTCAGGGATGGCGGGTAGATCGCCGTTTTTGCTCCTGTGAAATGGTTGCCGCGAGGGAGTGCACAACCCGCGATTGTTGCAAAATCGCCTCACCAGTTGGGCCAGATGCGCTTTCGGCAACTTGCTGGCTTGGCGACACGTTGACACATCTCTATAAACGCCTTTCCGCGATCCTACGCATCGGCCTGAATATCGGAATCGATTTTCAAAGCACGATGCGCAGATTCAAGAAGTTAGAGCGTACTTTGTGCGTCCGTATGGACGCACGTCGCTCTAATGGGAGGACCGAATGCCAGGATTTGACATCGTTTTGCGAGGCCGCGAAGCCTAGGTCTCAGAGGGCGCGCCGGAAGGTTTTCACCTTCATGGGCCAGGCAATCTGACGACAGGCATTCGTCGATGCCGGTAGCCGCCCGTATTCGGGGCGAGCCGCCAAATATGCCGAACCTTTCGCATTCCTGGGCACTCACGCGCCCAACGCGGTTTTCTCAATTTCGACCTTACCGGGACCGGGCTCGTTTGCGCCCGAATGACATCATGGCTCGTTTTCAGATCGATTTGCGCGCCGGCGCCTTTCGCAGCGTCCTTGGCTTCACGCTCAGTCATTGGCGGCGCCAGCCGTGGCGGCTTTCGCTCATCATGGGCACATTCCTGCTGTCGACCTTGGCCGACGTGCTGACGCCGCTCTATTCCGGCCGGCTGGTCGACGCCGTCGCCAGCAGTGCTGCGGCCGACGAGGTTGCCTGGAATGCGGCGATGACGGCGTTTTCGATGCTGGTGGCGCTGGCGCTCACCGGCGTCGTGCTGCGCAACCTCGCCTTCATGGCCATCGTCGAACTGACTCTGAAGATGATGGCGGATATCGCCGCCGACGCCTTCCACCGGGTCCAGCGCTTCTCCACCGACTGGCACGCCAACAGCTTCGCCGGATCGACCGTGCGCAAGATAACCCGTGGCATGTGGGCGCTCGACCTGCTCAACGACACGATCCTGATCGCGCTGCTGCCGTCTGTCGTCATGCTCGTCGGCTCGACGCTGCTGCTCGGCTGGTTCTGGCCGCTGATGGGTGCTGTCGTCGCCGCAGGCTCGGTGCTGTTCATCGCGGTGACGGCGCTGCTGTCGCTTGGCTATGTCGCGCCCGCGGCAAGGCTTGCCAATGCATGGGACACGCGCCTGGGCGGATCGCTGGCCGATGCGGTGAGCTGCAACGCTGTGGTCAAGGGCTTTGGCGCCGAGGAACGCGAGGAAACGCGCCTTGCCAAAGTCGTCGCCAGATGGCGCGCCCGCACGCGCCGCACCTGGGTGCGCGGCACCATCAACGGCACCACGCAAGGCTCGATGCTGCTGCTTCTGCGAACAGCGGTGATCGGATTTTCGTTGCTTTTGTGGTCTTGGGGGCAGGCGAGCGCCGGCGACGTCACCTTCGTGCTGACCTCGTTCTTCGTGCTGCAAGGCTATTTGCGCGATATCGGCACGCACATCCGCAATTTGCAGCGCTCTATCAACGACATGGAGGAACTGGTCGACTTCCAGTCCGAGCCGCTCGGCATCGAGGACGTGCCCGGCGCCAGGCCGATCCGCATCACCGACGGCCGCATCAGCTTCGACAACGTCACCTTCCATTACGGCAGCCACCGACTGCCACTGTATCGCGGCTTTTCGGTGGACATCGCGCCGGGGGAGCGCGTCGGGCTGGTCGGCCATTCGGGTTCGGGCAAGACGACCTTCGTCAAGCTGATCCAGCGGCTTTACGACGTGAATGCGGGAACCATCCTGATCGACGGCCAGGATATCTCCGTGGTGGCGCAGGCATCGCTGCGCGGGCAGATCGCCATCGTCCAGCAGGAGCCGATCCTGTTCCACCGGTCGCTGGCCGAAAACATCGCCTATGGCCGGCCGAGCGCGACGCAGGCCGAGATCGAGCATGCCGCACGGCTGGCAAGCGCGCACGACTTCATCGTCGATCTGCCGAAAGGCTATGGCACGCTGGTCGGCGAGCGCGGCGTGAAACTATCGGGCGGCGAGCGCCAGCGGGTGGCGATCGCGAGGGCTTTCCTTGCCGATGCGCGGATCCTCATTCTGGACGAGGCGACATCGAGCCTCGATTCGGAATCGGAGGTGCTGATTCAGCAGGCGATGGAGCGGTTGATGGTCGGCCGCACGACCCTGGTCATCGCGCACCGGCTTTCGACGGTACGGGCGCTGGACAGGCTTCTGGTGTTCGATCGCGGCCGCATCGTCGAGGAGGGCTCGCATGATCAGCTGATCCGGCTGCAAGGCGGCATCTACCGCCGGCTGTTCGAGCGCCAGGCGCTCGAATTGACCAAGGGGCTGGCGATCTGACGACTTGGCGCCGCGTGCGTTTGTTAGAGCGACGCGCGGCGCTGCCGCCTTTTCATCGCCTTCGTCATGTTCTATCTCTGCGGCCAAGCGCGGGGGCGTCTCTTGTCAACAGCAAAACCATCCGGTACGCCCCGTTCATGACAGTTACCGTCCGTTTCGCCCCATCACCCACCGGCCGCATTCATATCGGCAATGCGCGCACTGCGCTGTTCAACTGGCTGTTCGCCATGAACAACAAGGGCCGCTTCATCCAGCGCTTTGACGACACCGACGTCGCGCGCTCGACGCAGGAATTCTCCGACGCCATCCTCTACGACCTGCATTGGCTGGGCATCTTTCCCGACGCGACGGAATACCAGTCACGGCGCTTCGAGATCTACGATGCGGCGGTGGAGAAATTGAAGGCGGCGCGCCTTCTCTATGCTTGCTACGAAACACCGGAAGAACTCGATCTCAGGCGGAAGGTGCGCCGCACGCGCGGCCTGCCGCCGGTCTACGGCCGGGAGGCGCTGACGCTGACGGCTGAGCAGGTCGCCGAATACCAGGCCGATGGCCGCCGCCCGCATTGGCGCTTTCTCCTGCCCAATTTCACCAGCGACCCGTTGCAGCCGGAGCGCACCGAAATCCACTGGAACGATCTGGTGCGCGGCGAGGAAACCGTCGACCTTGCCTCGCTTTCCGACCCGGTTCTCATGCGCGAGGACGGCACCTATCTCTATACTCTGCCTTCGGTGGTCGACGACATCGAGATGGGGATCAGCCATGTCATCCGCGGCGACGACCACGTCACCAATACCGGCGTGCAGTTAGCCTTGTTCGAGGCGCTGGGTGCCGAGCCGCCGGTGTTCGGCCACCACAATCTGTTGACCACCGCGTCGGGCGAGGGCCTGTCGAAGCGGAGCGGGGCGCTGTCCATCGAAAGCCTGCGCGAAACCGGCATCGAGCCGATGGCCGTCGCCTCGCTGGCGGTGCTCGTCGGCACCTCGGAAAACGTCGTCGCCGTGCAGACGATGGCTGAGCTTGCCGAGCGCTTCGATCCGGCGGCGACATCGAAATCCGCCGCCAAATTCGATCCGGACGAGCTCTTCGTGCTCAATCGCACGCTGCTGCACCACATGCCGTTTTCCGAGGCGCGCGACCGGCTGATCGTGCTCGGCATTTCCGGCGAACAGGCTGAGCCCTTCTGGCTGGCGGTGCGCGGCAACCTCGACAGGCTGGCCGATGCAGCGATCTGGTGGCGCACGCTTCGCGACGGCCCGCAGGAGCAGCCGGACTTTTCCGACGCCGACCGCGAGTTCCTTCGCCAGGCGTTCGACCTTTTGCCGGAAGACCCCTGGAACGGATCGGTCTGGAAGGAGTGGACCGGCAGGATCAGGGAAGCAACCGGCCGCAAGGGCAAAGCGCTGTTCACGCCGCTCAGGTTGGCGCTTACGGGCCAGCCCTCGGGGCCGGAGCTTGCAGATCTGTTGCCGCTGCTGGGTCGGGAAGGAACGGTGGCCCGACGACCCTGACCTTGCGCTGTTCCGGCGGCGGCAATGTCGTCGGCGAGGGTTTTTCGGCGAGGCGCTCGATGGCTTCGCGATCGAGCCGGCCTTCGACATTGGCCAAACTCTCGGGGTCGGCGGGGTCAGCCTGTTCCGGGCTTGGCGGGTTGCCGGCGATGATCTCGAAATTTCGCGCGGCGTTGCAGCCGCAGGCCGGCGGACGCGCGGGCCGCTTGTAGAGATAGGCGGTCGGCAGTTCGCTGTAGGGCCTGCCGGTTACCGAAGACGTCATGCCAGCCGAGTCGTCGCCAAAGCCGCGCGAATAAAACACCTGCATCTCGGTGCCGGGGCAACTCGAATCGCAGTTCTTCTGGTCGCGCTCGAAATCGCCCAGCGAGGCGGCGTTCGACATCGGGAAGAAATAGCCGTCGCAGGTGCGCACGCACATGGTGCGGAATTCGCCGTGCGGCTGGCCCATGTCGTCGGCATTATCGAGCATGTTGCGGATGTCGCGCGGGCCCACGGCTTGATTGGGCTCTTCAGGCCGGTCGGGCACGCCGGGTTCAATTGCGTCGCTGCCCAAAAGCTGGTCGAGCAAGTTTCGGTCGCCGGTTCCACGGCTGGCGTCGCGGCTCGTTGCCGGCTTTGGCGGCGCCGCATCATCGCGGCAGCCACTGGCGTCGAGCGAGGCCAGTATGCGTGCGCGATCGCGGCGGGCACCGCCGCCGGCGAGTTCAGCGCGCTTGGCTTGCAAGCCGTCGAGATTGGCTGCCATGCGACCGATGGTGGCGTCGAGTGTGGCGCATGCGCTGGCGTTGCGGCGCGACAGCGAAAAGCCGCAGCCGGCGCGGCTGGATTGGCTGACGGCCTTTGAAATCTGCTGGCGCTGCCGCACGATTGCATCATCATATTTCCTGAGCAGGGCCGGCTTGGTGCCGCCACCGCGCGAAGCGGTCGCGAGATCGGCTTCCAGCTGCCGGCAAACATCGGAGGCGGCCTGCAGTTCGGTGGCGGCAAAGCCTGACAACGCCAGGGCACCGAGCAGCGCTGCGGCGCGCGTCAGCTTCGGCGGTTTCAAGCCCCGGGCGTTGGCGCTGCCCCTCACCTGCCTGCCGGCATCCTCACCCCGTATAGTGACGGGGAGAGGGGCGCTGTCATCGACGGTTTGGCTAATCGCCAGCGCTGCAAGAAGGGCATCTGCGTTGCGGCCAGCCGCCTTCTCCCCGTCACCATACGGGGGCCCGGCAGGGCGATGAGGGGCCGCGCCGACTTCGACAGTTGATGCGGCGGCATGCGTCAGCTTCCACCTCCCGCCCATCCGGAACTCCGCTTGCCTCATCCGTTGCGAAGGTTACCGCGTCCGCGGTTAACTGTTCATGTAGCTTACCGCGAAAGGCCGGTTTCGCCCAGAGTTACGACCGCCTGCGCCTTATGGGCTGCTTCGACCACCGCGAGCGCCGTCATGTTGACGACGCCGCGCGATGTCACCGACGGCGTCAATATATGCGCCGGTCTGTCGGTGCCGAGCAGGATCGGCCCGACATGCAGCGCGTCCATCATCGCGCGCAGCGCGGTGAGCGTGATGTTTGCCGAATCGAGATTGGGGAAGACCAGCAGATTGGCTTCGCCCTTCAGCCGCGAATGCGGATAAACCCGCTGGCGCAGCGGCTCCGACAGAGCCGAGTCGGCATGCATCTCGCCGTCGCATTGCAGGTCTGGCGCGATGCGCGCCAGGATCGCCGCTGCCTGCCGCATCTTGAGCGCGCTTGGCGAGTCGCGTGAGCCGAAATCCGAATGCGACAGCAGGGCGGCCTTGGGCTCGATGCCGAAGCGCTGGATTTCTTCGGCAGCCAGCACCGTCATCTCGGCGATCTCCTCGGCGGTCGGATCGACGGTGACATGGGTGTCGGTGAGGAAAATGATGCCGCGCTGCGAGATCAGCATGGAAAGCGTCGACAGGTCGTGATCCTTGATGCCGGCGCGCGGGCCGATGATCAGGGTGACATTGCGCAAATGCCGCTCGAACCGTCCTTCCAGGCCGCAGACCATGGCGTCGGCGTCGCCACGCTTGAGGGCAAGTGCGGCGATCACCGTGTTGTCGGTGCGCACCATGGTGCGCGCGGCCTCCGTCGTGACGCCACGCCGGCCGGCGAGCTCGATCAAAAGGTCGACATAGTGGCGATAGCGCGGATCGTCCTCGGGATTGATCAGGCCGAAATCGACGCCCGGCTTGATGCGCAGCCCGTAGCGTTTCAGCCTGACTTCGATGACATGCGGGCGGCCGATCAGGATCGGCTCGGCGATGCCTTCCTCCAGCACCACCTGGGCGGCGCGCAGCACGCGCTCGTCCTCGCCGTCGGCATAGATGACGCGCTTGGCGCTCGACGTCTTGGCCATCGTGAACACCGGCTTCATGACCAGGCCGGAGCGGAAGACGAAGCGGTTGAGCGTGTCGATATAAGCGGCAAAATCGGTAATCGGCCGTGTCGCGACGCCGGTGTCGCAGGCGGCCTTGGCCACCGCCGGCGCGATGCGCAGGATCAGCCTGGGGTCGAAGGGCGAGGGGATCAGGAAATCGGGCCCGAAGATCGGCGTTTCGCCGGAATAGGCGCGGGCGGCGACATCAGACGGTTCCTCGCGGGCCAGGGCTGCGATCGCCCGCACTGCAGCCATCTTCATCTCTTCGTTGATGGCGCTGGCGCCGCAGTCCAGCGCGCCACGGAAAATGTAAGGAAAGCAGAGTACGTTGTTGACCTGGTTGGGAAAATCGGAACGGCCGGTGCAGATCATCGCGTCGGGTCGCGCCGCCCGTGCCGCTTCCGGCATGATCTCGGGGTTGGGGTTG
The DNA here is from genome assembly GCF_055811375.1 of Mesorhizobium sp. WSM4848. Taxonomy (NCBI): domain Bacteria; kingdom Pseudomonadati; phylum Pseudomonadota; class Alphaproteobacteria; order Hyphomicrobiales; family Phyllobacteriaceae; genus Mesorhizobium; species Mesorhizobium sp. WSM4848. The sequence continues at coordinate 6,208 of NZ_JBVVPX010000022.1, read as the reverse complement.
GCCAGCGCCAGGATCAGTGGTTTTGGCGCCATGTGCTGGAGCAATTCCGGTTTCAGCACGCCGGCGGCCGAAAGACCCAGGAACACGTCGGCGCCCGGCAGCACATCGGCCAGCGTGCGCGCCTCGGTGTCCTTCACATAGGGGTCCTTCCAGCGATCCATCTCGTCGACGCGGCCCTTGTAGGCGACGCCGAAACGGTCGGTGACCCAGATGTTTTCGATGCGCGCGCCGAGCAAAACCAGCAAGTTGAGGCAGGCGAGGGCGGCTGCCCCGGCGCCGGAGGTGACGATCTTGATGTCGGAGATCGTCTTGCCGGCAAATTCCAGCCCGTTGAGCACCGCGGCGGCGACGATGATCGCAGTGCCGTGCTGGTCGTCGTGGAAGACCGGTATGGCCATGCGGGCCTTCAGCCGTTCCTCGACCTCAAAGCATTCGGGCGCCTTGATGTCCTCCAGGTTGATGCCGCCGAAGGTCGGCTCCAGCGCCGAGATCGTCTCGACCATCCGCTCGATGTCAGGCGCGTCGATCTCGATGTCGAAGACGTCGATGCCGGCGAATTTCTTGAACAGCACCGCCTTGCCTTCCATCACCGGCTTGGAGGCCAACGGGCCGATATTGCCGAGGCCGAGCACCGCCGTACCATTGGAGACGACGCCAACCAGATTGGCGCGCGCCGTGTAGTCGGCGGCGGCCGCCGGATTGTCGCGGATTTCCAGACAGGGCGCCGCGACGCCGGGCGAATAGGCAAGCGCCAGGTCGCGCTGGTTGCCAAGCGGCTTTGTCGCCTGGATTTCAAGCTTTCCAGGGCGTGGGTGCTTGTGGAAATAGAGGGCGGCTTCGTCGAGGTCCGACCGGGCTGCTTTCTTGTTTTCGCCTGTCATGCCGGCCGCCTCCTCAGTTCAGTCCGTTTGCTGTTCTGAGTCTCTTAGCATGCAGCCGCGGCTTTTCGAGAGGTGATATGTCGCAAGCGCGAGCTTATGGCTTTGCACCGCTGTTCGGCCTGTATGGTCTGCCATTGAATTGTTGGGACGGCGGGCGGCGCGCTGCGACGGAGCTACGCCCCCGCTCAATGTCTGCAACGGGTGCAGCCTGTGGAATGCTGTCGTCGATTGGCGTCTCGTCGATTGGGAACGAGAAAATAGCGCCGCGCTACGGGCTGTTCAGGAACTCGACGATGGCGCGCCGCTCCTCGGCATTGTTGAAGCGCTGAACCATTCGTGTGCCGCCCACCATGGCGGTCGGATTGGCGAGGTAGGTTTCCAGCGTCTCGGACGTCCAGGTGATGCCGGAGTCGCGCAGGGCGGGCGAGTAGTTGAAGCCTTCGACGCTGGCGGCGGCGCGGCCGACCACGCCCTGCAGGTGAGGTCCGGCACCGTTCCGGGTGGTCGCGATCTGGTGGCAGGCCCCGCAGCGCTGCCGGAACAGGCGCTCTCCTGAACCGGGACCCGCCTCTTGGGCAACGGACGGATCCGTTGCCCAGGGTGCTGCAATCATCGTCAAGGCAGCTAGTATGAGATTCCTCATCCTTCCATGCCTTTCAGGTCGAGCTTCGAGAGGGGCAGGCTGCGGATACGCTGGCCCGTGAGCACCGAGGCGGCATTAACCACTGCCGGCGGCACGCCGGGCAGGCCAGGCTCGCCGATGCCGCCCATCGGCGCACCGCTTTCGACGATGCGAACATGCACACGCGGCATGCGGTCTGGCGGCAGGATGGGATAGCCGTCGAAATTGCGCGCCTGCGGCATGCCGTCGACATAGACGACTTCCTCCAGCAGTGCCGAGGACAGGCCAAGCGCGACCGCCGAGTTCACCTGCGCCTCGATGATCGCCGGATTGACGATGCTTCCGGGATCGATGGCCACCCAGACCTGGTGCACGACGACCTCGCCGTCGCGCAGCGAGACTTCGGCGATCGTCGCCACCTCGCTGCCGAAGGGCGAGGCCATCGCGACGCCGCGCGCGCGGCGGCTACCGTCCTCTGCCGCAAAGGGACCGCGCTTCCACCTCCCGGACAGATCGGCGACTGCCTGCAGAAGCTTGCTGTGGCGCGGGCTGTCCGCGAGAAGCCGCAGCCGCAGTTCATAGGGGTCCTGCTGACCTGCGTCGGCCATTTCATCGAAGAACGTCTCGTAGAAGAAGTCGTTCATCGAATGACCAACCGACCGCCAGAAGCCGATGATCGCCGGGTCGTCGACGTGAACCTGGCCGACGCGCCGGTTCGCAATCGCATAGACCTTGCCCGCGATGCCTTCGACGGCGGAGCTGTCCACCTTGTCCGGCTGGCGGCCGAACCAACGTCCTGTCGGACCTTCACCCACCGCAACGGCATCCAGAGCGACCGGCAAACCGTCGCCGTCGAGACCGACGCGGAAACGGGCGACGCCCATTGGTCTCAACGTGTCGCGCAGGAATTCCTCCTCGCGGCTCCAGATGAGCTTGACGGGACGACCTGCGGCCTTCGCCAGCAGGATCGCCTGCGGGAACGGATTGGCCGTCTGATAAAGGAAATGCCGCCCGAAGAAGCCGCCGAGCATAGGTGAGTGGATGATCACCTTGCCCGGCTCGACGCCCGCGAGCTTTGCAGCCTCGGCCTGGAACATCTCGGGCGCCTGGTTTGGGGTCCAAAGCTCGAGAGTCCCGTCGGCATTCCAACGCGCGATCGCCGAGGGCGGCTCGAGCTGCCCGTGCACGAGGTAGGGAGCGTCATAAGTCGCCTCCACAATCCGCGCTGCGCCGGCAAGGGTGCCTGCGGCATCGCCCTCCTGCTCGAAAGCGACGCCGTCTCCGGGTGTCGACTTCAACATTGACTTGTGGGTCTCGGAGGAGAAACCGGCCGGCATGGCGCGAGGCGTTGCGGCCGCAGGCTCCGTCCAAGTCACCTGCAGGGCTTCCACCGCGCGGCGCGCCCGCCACCAGCTGTCGGCGACGACCGCCACGGCCCCAGGCAAGCGGTGAATCGAGTGCACGCCGGGCATGGCCTGAACCTCGGCCTCGTTCGTCAAGGCGCCCGGCTCCCCGCCGAGACACGGGCTGTGCTGGACGGCGGCGTGAAGCATGCCGTCGACCTTGAGGTCGATCGCATACTGCGCGCGCCCCGTCGACTTCTCGCGCCCGTCGAGCCGGCGAACGGGCTTGCCGATCCAGCGGAAGTCGGCACGGTCGCGCAGTACGACATCCGTCGGCACCGACAGAGCGGCGGCCGCATCAGCGATTTCGCCGTAAGGGATCGCCCGCCCGGACGCTGCATGGACCACGCGGCCCGGTTCGGGGGATAGCTCCGCGATGGACAGCCCGAGCCGCACGGCCGCTGCCTGCAGCAGCATCTGGCGTGCCGAGGCGCCAAGCTTGCGCATGGTCTCGTAGCTCATGCGCACCGACATGCTGCCGCCGGTGAAGCGGCCGCCGCCGGTCAGAAGATAATCGGGGGGAGGCGCTCCCTCGACAGTAAAGTTGACGGGATCGACATCCAGCTCCTCACCGACGATCTGCGCCATGGCGGTGAAGATGCCTTGCCCGCCTTCGATGAAGGCGCTGCGGAACAGCACGGTGCTGTCAGGGCGGATTTCCAGGAAGGCGTTGACGCGCGTTCCCGGCGCCACGGTGGCTGCGGCCTGCGCCCGGGCGCGTCCGACCGGCACCGTGACGGATAGGACGAGCGCTGCGGCGCCGCCGAGGAAGCCACGGCGCGAGACGTTGAGCGGCCTGTCCTCGCCCCGCGTGGAGTGGTCCCGTATGGGAGACATGTCGTTCATGGTTTCCTCCTCACGCCTGCGCAGCCTGTCGGACGGCAGCCGAGATCGCGTTGTAGGTGCCGCAGCGGCAGAGGTTCACCATTGCGCCGGCGATATCCTCCTCGGTCGGCTGCGGCGTCTGCTTGAGCAGCGCCGTCGCCGCCATCACCTGGCCGGACTGGCAGTAGCCGCATTGCGGCACCTGGTTGGCGACCCAGGCCTCGACCACCTTGCTGCCCTCGGGATCCTGCTCGATCGCCTCGATCGTCGTGATCGCCGTTCCGACGAGGCTGTCCACCGTCGTCACGCAGGAGCGCGTGGCCTGTCCGTCGATCAGCACCGTGCATGCGCCGCACTGGGCGACGCCGCAGCCATACTTCGTTCCGGTCATGCCCAGCGTGTCACGTAGTACCCAGAGCAGCGGCGTATCCGGTTCGACGTCGACCTGAAATGTCGAGCCGTTGATGGTCAGTTCCATGGCCTTCACCTTTTTGGTTCGCGGGAAAGCCAACACGACTGGCTGTTGGCCTTGGCTATTGGCTTGTCGGACCTGCAGGCTAGCCGCTCCCGATCAACAGCATTAGGGGCGTTAATTCGCTTGCATTGATCGATGGGAGACATAAATCTTCAGCGATAGGTTTGGGAAACGGTATGGCCAAGGAAGACTTCAACGACCTCTTGTGGTTCCTGGCCGTTGCCGAGGAAAAGAGCTTCACGCGCGCCGCCGCAAAGCTCGGCATCACGCAGTCGACCCTCAGTCACACCATCAAGCGGTTGGAAACGCGTATGGGCATCAGGCTGCTCATGCGCACGACCCGCAGCGTGGCGACGACCGAGGCCGGCGGGCGCCTGCGGCAGTCGCTTGCACCGCGTGTTGCGGAAATCGAAGCGGAGATAGCCGCGCTGATGGAGTTTCGCGACAAGCCCGCCGGAACCATCCGGCTGACCCTTTCGGATCACGCGTTCGACAGCCTCGTCTGGCCGAAGCTCAGGCCGGCGCTCGCAGCCTATCCCGACATCAAGCTGGAACTCAGCATCGGCAACGGGCTGCGCAATATCGTCGAGGATGGCTTCGACGCCGGGGTTCGATTAGGTGAAAGCGTCGAGAAGGACATGATTGCCGTCCGCATTGGCCCAGACTGGCGCATGGTCGCTGCGGCTTCGCCCGACTATTTCGACGCGCATCCCGCGCCCCAGCATCCCCAGGAGTTGATCCAGCACAACTGCATGAACATGCGCCAGACACGTGGCGGCGGGCTCTATGCCTGGGAGTTCGAGAAGGACGGTCATGAGCTACGCGTCCGGGTCGATGGGCAACTCACCTTCAACGCCTCCTACGCCATGGTCGATGCGGCTTTGAAGGGGTACGGCATCGCCTTCGTGCCGGAGGACCTCGTCGAGCGTCACATCGCATCTGGCAATCTCGTGCAGGTGCTCGATGACTGGTGCCCGAAATTCCCGGGCTACTACGTTTATTACCCGAGCCGGCGGCAGAACCTGCCTGCCTTCAAGGTCATCGTCGATGCCCTGCGCTATGGCGGGGCTTGAAGGCGCTGCGGCTTCCTCCAGCGGTCGCTCAACATGGCAAGCGTCATTCAGGCGCGTTCCTACCAGGGCTGGTTTGCCGGCCCTGCAGTGAACTCGTTGATCGTCGTGTCCTCGACGCTCATGCGCCTCTGACGGTGGCCTGAATGGCCAGATGGTTCGCGCGGCTCGTTTTAGTCCCTTATGGGCGGCAGCGTCGCTGGGGCGCGAGTCGGCGATCGCTGGCCCGGACTTGCTCCCAATAGGCTTCACGGCGGGACTGACCTGGCAGCAACTACCGACTTGCGATCGGTCGTGAAAGCCTTGTTAACACAGCATGCGTCTTTCCCGGCAAGCAATGGCTAATGTGTATCCGAGCGCATCAGGGTTGCCGGAAGCGGATGCACTGTTTCACCTGATCCAACACCGCTAAAGCGCGTCGCGTTTGACCGGCCTCATGCGACGCGCTTTAGGTTGTGTTTTATGCATGTCGTTATCGCAAAACCGCTGCACACTTTTGCGCGACATGCATTAGGTCCGGCCGGAAGCTATTGCTCCGACGTTCCAATGGAGTTCAGTTGGATTGCGCGCGTGAGTTTAGAGCTGGTGTATAAGCGCTAGCTCCGATGAGAATGTCCTCTGTGGATGGCTCCCGCAAGTAGCGATTGAGCAGATCCATCTGAATTTTCGCGCGCTGCTATAAAGGCTACTTGCGTGATCACGGAAGCTCGCGGGAAGGCTACTTGGGGCACTCGGGAAGACGTTTTGGATTGGTCATCTTAGCCAGTTGCTCGTCGGAGGCGCATGGCGGGAAGCCGGCCGGCAGCAACGTTTCCAAGTAGCGCTCGCGCTCGGCGGCGCTGATCCCCGGCGCGTGGGACTGTCAGGAATTCTGTGCGCGAGGCCATGATGATGGAAAGGAGAGAATCATCACATGGCTATCGAGAAGGAAC
>NZ_JBVVPX010000021.1:0-117220 GCF_055811375.1 Mesorhizobium sp. WSM4848 | reverse complement strand
ATTCTCAATGCAAAAGCACGCGATGCGCGCAAAGAGTTCGCAAATGCAACTTGACACCCCAGATAGTCGCTCATCCGGCCGCTTCGCGGCCACCTTCTCCCACAAGGGGAGAAGGCAAGGAGCTCAGCCCGTGCGTCGGTGCTGATCCAAACCGCCATCCAGCCACGCAATGTCGTCGGGCGAAAGCGCAATGTCGAGCGCCTGCAGGCTGTCCTCCAGTTCGTCGAGCGTGCGTGGTCCGATCAGCGGGACGGACGGGAAAGGCTGGGCCAGGACGTAGGCGAGCGCGACATGGATCGGGCTCTTGCCCAGCCTGTTGGCGAGCTCGATCGCCCGGTCGCGGCGGCCGAAATTTTTCTCGGAGTACCAGACCCGGACCAGCTCTTCATTGTCGCGCTGGTCCCGCCCGGCGCGGCCGGTGAAGAAACCCCGGCCCTGGCTCGACCAGGCGAAATTGGGCATCTGCCGGGCGGTCAGCCAGGCCTTCCATTCATCGCTCGACGATGTGACGCAACCCGGCCAGATCGGCACCAGCATCTCGGCCAGAGAAAAATTGTTCGAAAGCGCGCCAGGCTTTTGCTTGCCGGTCCGCTCGGCATAGGCAATCGCCTCGTCCATGCGTTCCCGCGTCCAGTTCGAGCCGCCGAACGGACCGCGGATGCGGCCAGCCCTGACCTCGCGATCCATCGCGTCGACGAATTCATCGACCGGCACGTCGGGATCGTCGCGGTGCATGAAATAGACGTCGACATGATCGGTCTGCAGCCGGTCGAGCGACTGGGTGAGCTGCTTGCCGATCACATCGGGATAGCAGAGCGGGGTGTGCGCGCCCTTGCCGATGACCACCGCTTGCTCACGCACACCGCGGTTTTTCAGCCATTGACCGAGCAGCGTTTCGGTGTAGCCGCTGCCATAGATGAAGGCGGTGTCGAAGACGTTGCCGCCGGCTTCGAAATAGGCATCGAGCAGGATCATGCCCGAGGAGAAGGTGCGAAAATCCTCGAAGCCGAGCGCCAGGCACGAGGCCGGCCGCGGCAGGCCTGGAATTTCGCGCTTGCGGATGGTGGTGCCGCCGGAGCGCAGCCGCCGGCCGGAGATGGTGTTGACGCGTTTTTCGGGTTTTTCGATCCCGTATTCGAGGCCGATGGCGGCACGCCATTTGTCGAGCACACGCAGATTGCCGAGACTGTCGGCCCAGCCCATGCCCGGCCAGGCAAACTCCTGCTTTGCGGCCAGGATCGCCTCGCCGGCGGCGTCGACCTCGAAAGCGTAGAGCCAGCGGTCTTCCCTGACCTCGACCACCTCCTCACCGCCCGGACGGATGATGCGGATCTCGCCGGTGCCGCCTTCCCTGCCGCTCGCATACCAGAAATCCGCGACCTCGATGCGGCCCCCGGTGCCAAGGATGCGCAGAACGTTGTCCTGGGCGAGCGAGATGCCGCAAGAGACTTCGGCGACGATGCCGCTGGGAAAATGCAGCAGCGCCGAAGCCCATTCGTCGACACCGGATTGGCCGAGATGCGCAGCACCCGCGACCTTGTCCGGCTCGGCGAAGGGCTTTCCCAATGCCGCCCCGGCAATCAGCCGCGCCATCGAAACCGGGTAGCCGCCGACGTCGAGAATGCCGCCGCCGGCGAGCTCGTTGGCGTAGAGCCGGTGCTCCGGCATGAAGCCAGGCATGGCGAAGCCGAAGCTCGATTTCACCATGCGCACCTCGCCGATCGCTCCGGACCTGACCAGCTCGACCAGCTTTGCCGTCTGCGGATGCAGCCGGTACATGAAGGCCTCGCCGAGAAAGGTGCCGGCCCTGCGCGCTGCATGGATCATCGCGTCGGCCTCGAAAGCGGTCAGCCCCATCGGCTTTTCGCAAAGCACATGCTTTCCGGCCTCGGCCGCCCTGATCGCCCATTCGGCGTGGCTGGGGTGCGGCGTCGAAATGTAGACCGCATCGACGTCCGGGTCGGCGAGCAGAGCCTCGTAGCCGTCGAGGATGCGGGCGCCGGGGAAGTTTTCAGCGAGTCCTGATTTGCCGGGATTGCGCGCACCAATGGCGACCAATGTGCCGCTGCGTGAATGGGCGACGCCGCCGGCAAAGGCCTTGGCGATGGTGCCGGGCCCGAGAACGCCCCAGCGGATTTTTTGTGGTCCGGACGTCATTTTTAGATCTCCTTGGGGTCGCCTCGGCGTCGCGAGTTGGTGAAAGAAAAATTTTCGTTTCTTGGTGTGCATGTCGTTGTCCCAAACCGCTGCGCGGTTCACGCCCGAGGGCATGCTTTTGGGCACTAGCGAATGCGAGCACCTGACTTGTCGAAGAGAAGCGACCGGCCGGCCTTGATCGACACCACCATGTGGTCGCCAGTCGCCCGCTGCCGCGATGCCTCGCGCTCGATGATCAGTTCCTCTGGCCCGGCATTGGCATAAATGTAGCTCACCGATCCGAGGTGCTCGGCGACGTCGGCCTTGACGGCGATGTCGCAATCGCCTTCGCCGGCCTCGAAGAAATGCTCCGGCCGGACGCCGAGTACGACCTCGGCGCCGATCGCAGGCGGGGCGCCCGACAGCGGTTTCCGCAGCCGAGCGCCGCCATGGTTGGCGAGTTCGAGGGCCGTTGCATTGCCGTCGTTGCCGACCACTTGTGCGGCCAGAAAATTCATCTTCGGCGAGCCGACGAAACCGGCGACAAAGCGGTTGGCGGGATCGTCATAGAGATCGAGCGGCGCGCCGATCTGCTCGATATTGCCGGCGTTGAGCACAACGATCCTGTCGGCCAGCGTCATCGCTTCGGTCTGGTCATGCGTCACATAGATCATGGTGACGCCGAGCTCCTTGTGCAGGCGCGAGATCTCGACCCGCATCTGCACCCTGAGCTCGGCATCGAGATTGCTGAGCGGCTCGTCGAACAGGAAGACTTGCGGCTCACGCACGATGGCGCGGCCGATGGCGACGCGCTGGCGCTGGCCGCCCGACAATTGCCGCGGGCGCCGCTTCATCAGCTCGGCGATGCGCAGGATCTCGGCGGCCCCCTTCACCCGCCGCTCGGTGTCGGCTTTCGGGTTGCCGTTCATCCTGAGCCCAAAACTCAGATTTTGCTCGACGCTCATATGCGGATAGAGCGCGTAGGACTGGAACACCATGGCGATGCCGCGGTCGGCCGGCTCGACATTGTTCACTACCTTGCCACCGATGGCGATCTCGCCGCCGCTGATATCCTCGAGCCCGGCGATCATCCTGAGCAGCGTGGATTTTCCGCAGCCGGAGGGGCCGACGAAGACGACGAATTCGCCGTCATCGACGTCGATGTTCGCGCCGTGAACGATCTCGAAGACGCCGAAGCGCTTGACGACATTTTTGAGTGTGACCGCTGCCATGCTGATCCTATTTGATGGCGCCGGCGGCAATGCCGGCGACGAAATGGCGCTGCAAGAGCACGAACACGACGAGCATCGGCACGGTGAGCATCACGGCGCCCGCCATGATGCCGCCCCATGACACTTTGGTGAGGCCGATCAGCGTGCCGAGCGCCACCGGCGCCGTCATCGCGCCGGGCTTGGAATTGATCAGCAGCGGCCAGAGATAATTGTTCCAGGAGGCAAGGAATAGAATGATGGCGAGCGCCGCCAGCATCGGCCGCGCCAGCGGCAGCGCGACGAACAGGAAAATCCGCCATTCCTTGACCCCCTCGACCCGAGCGGCGTCGAACAGATCGCCCGGCATCATCGAGAAGCTCTGCCGCATGAACAGCACGCCGAGCGAATTGAACAGCGGCGGCACGATCAGCGCCACCCAGGTGTTGGCGAGCTTGAAGTCGCGCGCCACCATGATGAATTGCGGGATCAGCACGACCGCATAGGGAAGCGTGATGGTGCCGAGGATGATGGCGACGACGACGCCCTTGCCGAAGAACTGGTAGCGCGCCAGCGCCCAGCCGGCCATCGAGGTGAGCAGCACCGACAGGAACGTGTAGGTCACCGCCACCGAGACGGAGATGCCGATGGCGCCGATGAAATTGGTGTCGCGCTGCAGATTGTTGACGTTGTCGAGGAAGCTGCCGTGCGGCAAAAGTTCGATGCTGGGGCTAAAAATGCCTCTGTCGGGCATGGTCGAGAAGATCACCATCATCCACAGCGGAAACAGCCAGATCAGCGCCAGCGGCGTCAGGAACAGATGCAGCGCGATGCTGCGTCCCAATCTGGATGAAGACCGGCTGGAGGAGGAACGGCTCGAAGCGGATCGTGAGCTCATTTCGGCTCCCTCGTCAGCCACAGTTGCACCAGCGAGATGGCGATCGCCAGCCCGGCCATGGTGTAGGCGATGGCCGAGGCGTAGCCGAAATTGAGCGACCTGAAACCCTGGCGGTAAAGCAGCAGCCCGAGCGTTTCGGTGCCGCCGCCCGGCCCGCCGCGCTCGGTGATCAGGAACGGTTCGGTGAACAGCTGCATGGTGCCGATGATCGACAGCACGGCGCAGAAGACGATGATCGGCTTGAGCAGCGGCAGGGTGATGTAGAAGAACTGCTTGAGCTTGCTGACGCGGTCCAGCGTCGCCGCCTCATAGACATCCTGGGGGATGGACTGCAGGCCGGCGAGCAGGATGATGGCGTTGTAGCCGGCCCAGCGCCAGGTCACCGCGATCATGATCACCGCCATCGCCGGGGTGACGTTGGAAAACCAGTCGATACGCGGCAGGCCGATGCTGTTCAGCAGCTTGTTGATGATGCCGTAGTCGAGATTGAACATCAGCCGGAACACCGCCGAATAGGCGACTTCGCCGACCACGACCGGGGCGAAGAAGGCGAAGCGGAACAGGCCACGGGCCTTGAGCAGCGGCGAATTGAGCAGCACCGCCATGACGATCGCCAAGGTGATCATCACCGGCACCTGGATGACCAGGATGAGCAAAGTGTTCTTCAAGGCGTTGAAAAAGGCAGGGTCGCCGATCAGCCGGCCCCAGTTGAAGGTCGGCGCGAACCGCCACGGCACGGTGCGTGTCGCCTGGAAGGAGATCAGGAACGAGCTGATGATCGGCCACAGCCAGAAGATCGAGAAGATCAGCAGATAGGGCGCGAGGAAGCGGTGCGCCGTGGCGTTCTGATAGCGCATCGTTGCCCTGCTCCTTCGCTTCGGGTTTCGCCGGCGTTGTCTTGCCTTCTCCCCTTGTGGGAGAAGGTGGATTGGCGCGCAGCGCCAAGACGGTTGAGGGGTGCTGGACGGAATGCCGTCCTTGCCAAGCTGGAACACCCCTCATCCGACCGAGCTTCGCTCGGCCACCTTCTCCCACAAGGGGAGAAGGGGGAGCGGTGCTCAGATCACTCTTCGACCGGCAGGCCGGTCGCCGAGGCGATCTGGCTTGCGGCATCGTCGAGCGCCGCCTTGGCGTCGGGGTAGCCGCCGCCGAGATATTTGGTCTGCACTGCGCGGACGATGATTTCCGCGTCGCTCTGGAACGGCGTGCCGCGGCTGGGGACGACTTTTGGCAAGGTGCCAAGAATGTCCTTCCACACCGGCTGGCCGCCCCAATAGGGCTGGCCTTCGGAGACATATGGGTCATCGAGGGCCGAGATCAGCGACGGCACCAGGCCAAAACCCTTCAGCATCGCTATCTGGCCCTCATTGGTCGCGAGGGAGTATTTCAGGTAGGCGTAGGCGGCTTCCTTGTTGTTGGACGCCGAGGTGATGGCGAGCGAGGAACCGCCGAGATTGGCGGCGCGCGGGCCATCGGCAGTGAGGCTCGGCATCAGGTAGACGCCCCATTTGCCGCTGCCGTCGGGCGACTCAGTGCGGATGGTGCCCTCGTACCAGCCGCCATACATCTGCGTGGCTACGGTGCCGGCGGTGTTGTTGGTGATCTTGGTGCTCCAGTCGGCCGAGGTGATGATGCCGGCATCATTCATCTCCTTGATCTTGGTCATCGACGCCACGCAGGCCGGCTGATTGACGGTGATCGACTGCCCATCGGCGGCGAAATAGGCGCAGCCCTGCTCGTTGGCGATCATCCGGAAGAACTCGGAGTCGCCGTTGAAATCGGCATTGGTCATCTTCACACCAGGATTGGCCTCCTGGACTTTCTTGCCGGCGGCAATGAAATCGTCCCAGGTCTTGATCGAGGTTGGATCGACGCCGGCCTTCTCGTAAAAATCGCGGCGGTAGAACATCGCAACCGGGCCGGAATCCCACGGCATCGCATAGGCCTTGTCTTCCACTTCGAGCTCGGTGCGCTTGAAATCGGGGAATTTTGCCTGGTCTTCGGCCGTATAGCCGAGCGTGTGGAGGTCGACGAAGCAGTCCGGGAACTGGCTCCAGTAGTTCTCGGCCTCGCCGTTCTCGATCGTCACGATGTCCGGCAGCCCCTCGCCGCCGGCGGCGCAGCCGGCGATCGACTTGTCGTAGGTCGGGTTGTTGCCGAGATCCTGGACCGTGACCTTGATGTCAGGGAACTGCTTGTTGAACCCTTCTATGGTGGCCTTCAGCGACGAAGCGGCGACGTTCCAGCTCCAGATCGTGATTTCGCCGGATTGCGCAAAGGCCGGGGCTGAGCCCAGGGCAAGCGCGAGCGCGGCGCAGGTCATTGTGATGCGCATTGAAATCCTCCCATTTCATTTGCTCTCTCTTCGCGAGCGTGCCTAGACTAGGCCCTGGGGAAGGCTTGTCCGCGACAAAAGGAATAAAAAATTGGCGGAAAGTAAGATGCCGGAAAGGCCGTTTTACCAGCCTGGCGCCAGCAGCGTGGAGGGTCTGCCGCTGCTGCTGCAGATGTTTCACACCCAGCCCCTGGTGATGTTGAAGCCGCATTGGCATGCCCAGGTCGAGGTGAATTTCATCGTCCGCGGTGCCGTGCACTACCGAATGGATGAGCACGAGATCGCGCTTTCGGCCGGCGACATGTGCCTGTTCTGGGGCGGCCTGCCGCACCAGATGGACGACGCGTCGGACGACGCCGTCTATGCCGGCGCGCATCTGCCGCTGGTGCATTTTTTTCGGCTGCACCTGCCCGCCGATGTCCGCAACCGGCTGATGACCGGCGCGACATTGGTGACCAATGCCACCGATAGGTCCGACAGCGACAATTTCGAGCGCTGGAACCGCTACGTGCGCTCAGGCGATGCGGGCAAAGCCGAGCATGCCGTCAACGAGCTGCTGCTGCGGCTGGAGCGGGTCCGATTCGAACCTTACCGGCTGGTACCCGAATCTCCGATCGAGCAGGAACCAGGCAGCCCCTTCGATCAGCAATCGCTGCGCAATGTCGGGCGCATGTGCGACTTCATCGCGGAAAATTTCCTCTACGACATCGACTGCGTCGATATCGCGGCGGCGGCCGACATCCATCCCAAATACGCCATGAGCATTTTCAAGAAGTCGACCGGCATGACGCTCAACGAATATGTCAATTTGTTGCGGCTCAGCTACGCCCAGGCGCTGCTGATGCACCAGGACGCCAACGTGCTGCGCGTCGCCATGGACTCCGGCTTCGGCTCGCTCAGCGCCTTCAACAAGTCGTTCCGCAAGCTGGCCGGCATGTCGCCGTCGGATTTTCGCAAAGGCGCGGGCGCCAGATAGTCGATGCGCAGGGCATGGATGAGACCCGGGCTTCGAGCGCCAAGGCGGTCATGGTTCGGTTTGGCGCCCAACGCAAAAACGCACCACCGGCCCGAGGCCGGTGGTGCTCGCTGGACCGTCTGTAGGGGCAGGACCGTTCCAGGGGATCCCTTAGGATCGGACTCGAATGTTGGCTTTTTCTTGACCCACGGCATCGGCCGAACAGATGAAGCAGCCTGCCAACCGGCCAAGAATCTCGAGGCTACGATGCGCCGCGCGCACACATGATTTGCAATTTTATTCGGCTGCGTCAGGAATTTCGCCGGAGGTGTCGTCGGCCGGATCAGCCTGTCTTGCCAGGAACTTGTCCAAGGCTGCCTGCAAGGACAGGGTGGCCTGCGGCGAGGCCGGCGTCGTCGAAACGACAGCCATTGCATGAGCAATTCCCCGAGTGGACTTATCCCTGGCCGCCGCAGACGTTGCGGCTCCGTGGCCCTGCGATCCGGCCGCGGCCGAGTTGCCGCCGTTGCCGTTGCTTGCGCCGTTACCCTTTCCGCCGCCATTGCCGCCGGGTCCGGCGAGGACTGGACACGCGACAAGGGCGAGAGCGGCGACCGCTGCGAACAGACTGGTTCGAGTTTTCATAATTCCTCCTTCGAGCCGCCCTCCCGCCAGGATGATTCCGGACTATGATATGAGGACTCTCTAATATGATGGTCCACTGCTTAGCCAGTTTGGTTTAAATACACCTGTCCGCAAGGGACCTTGGTCCGAAATTGAAAAGCAAAAGTCCTAACTCTATTGGGGGTATTCCGAGCGGCGAACGAAGCGCCTGCAGGCCACAGGCAGCCGGCAAACGACAAGCTCGCTCCGCCTGCTGAGTGATGCCGTGCAGCCCAAAACGCGAAAAAGCCGCGGCGAACCGCGGCGTTTCGATGCTTGTTTCCCCCTTGGGAAACTGGAGCTGGTGAAGCGATTCGAACGCTCGACCCCCTTGGTTAGGCTATGGTTTGGTCGGAAGCCGGAAATAACGGCGCTGCTGCGATATAAAGAGGTTACAAGCGCTCGCCTTCCTTCTGACGAACCCGTCACCCAGCCCACTGTGGGCGCGGTTTGGCGAGAATGGAAGCGAAAGCCGCTAGCCGCCCATCCAAGGCATCTCGATCGCCCCGAACGACACAACGATTCCGAGGGCTATTAGCGCAATGCCCAAAGCACCTTCGAAGCGACGGCTACGCTGCAGCAGCTTCTCGACGAAGACGACCAGCGTCAACAGCAGCATCCAGGCGACGCTCATGACGCCCGCGGCGACCAGCACGGCAAACAGCGCCCAGCAGCAGCCAAAGCAATAGAGCCCGTGGCGCAGCCCCATCTCGAGCGCGCCAACCCGCCCGTCGCGCCAGTGCTGCGCAACGAAAGCGAGCGGCGAACGGCAATGGCTGAGGCAAATGTGCTTGAGGGTCGTGAATTGGTAGAGTCCGGCGACGCCAAGCGTGACACCGAGTGCGAGCGGCGCCCATTTCGAACGCTGAGGCGGATCGAGGCTCGTTGCAAACTCGCTGCCGAACTGGACCAGGACATACACGAGAAGGCCCGCCGCCGCCCAGACGAGCATGTAGCCCGCGACGAACATCCATGTCGGGATGGCCACGTGCTGTTCGCGCCTAGCCTGCGCCGCCGCGAACATAAAGATCATGGCCGCCGCGGCCGGCAGCATCATAGCCGCCATCATCACAGTCCATACAGCAAGAAAGGCGGCGGCGCCGGCGAGTGACCAGCCGTCGGCGGCAATTCCGGCCATCGCCATGCCGGCCATGCCTTCCATACCCTCCATCCCGCCGCGCACCGCAATGCCCATGGGCATATCCATGCTGAAGGTCTGGTAGAGGGTGAGCGCCCACGCCGCCGCTGTCAGCACGACGAGCGATGCGAGAAGGCCGAGCGGCATGCCACGCAAATTCCGGAGCCGCCACGATTTCCTGGGGAACGCGTCAGGCATCGGCACGCCTAATTCGGGCCGGTCCAGTCGAACGGAATGTGCTTGCTCGAGCGGGCCGTGCCCGTCCAGTCGAGCCCGAAGCCTTTGGTGCTCACCTCGACAGAACGCCCCCAGGTGGCAACCTGGCCCGGGCCGACCTCCGAGCCCGGCGGGTTGATCGTCTGCACCCGCTTGCCGGGTGGTGTTGTGGGACCGGAAAGCGCTTCCGCGCGCCCGACGACGAGGCCAGGAATCTCGACCCGCCAGGTGGCGAGGTCGCCCGCCACCTCGAAAGTGATCGGCACGAACTCCATGCCACGCATCTCGCCGATATTGGCGGCAAAGCCCGCCGGCCAGCCGCCGGCCTGGCCGCCGAAGATCGCCTGCAGGGCTTCGCGCTGCCGCTCGTTCGCCTTCTCGTCGAGGTACATGCCCATCACGGCCTTTGCCTCGCCGGCCCACAGATTGCCTTCGAACTCGCCGAGCGCCACCAGCGTCAGTCCGTCGAGCTTCACGTCGCCATACTGACCCTCGCGCACATGCCAGGCGAGCACGCCCTGGCAGTGATTGCCGGTCGGCCGCTGGGCGAACTCACAAGGGCAAGGGATGTCGCAGCTGCAGATGTCGAACCAGTCGCCTGCAAGCCGCCATTGAGGCACTGCATTCATGGCTCTTCCTCCCCGAAATTCAGGGCCAATTATACGTCGAAGGCTGGGCGCACTCCAGTAGTTCGTGCGTCGCTCGCTGATTTCCCCTCCGCTGGTTCCGGAAGCCCGGCCTTGCGATTGCGTGGCACGGTTCTTGCTTCCACAGCTTCAGACATGCCGGGCGCGAAGACCCTGTTCCACATCGATACCGGCGTGTGAGGTTGGGACAATGATGTCGCGTAAGCTTCTGTTCGGCCTTCCCGCAGTGTTCTTGGCCGCCGCCGTGGGGGGTAGCCCTCTGGTCGTCCGTCACCTCATGGGAATTTCTGACTGCGACCCAATCCGATTCGGTCTTTTGTTCAAGCGGTCCATCACCCGAGACCGTATCGGCGTCGGCGTCAGCGTCACGGACTTTGCCACCATGTCCGCCGGGCGTCACAAGGTCATAGGGAGCGCCTCGATGGTCGCGAGACTGTGGATGTGGTCGCGTAGAGCATTCCTGAAAGATGCGGCCGCCAGCGGTACGTCCGCGGTCGGCGGAAAAGGCGTCGTAGCGCAGACAAGAATCGGAAACGAACAGTCTCCCGCGGCGGAGTGCCCAGGGAGAGATTGGGTCATGGAACGTTGGGCTTTGATCACTCGGTTGGCATCAACCTTTCGCGAATTCGTTGTCCCGCGCTATCGGCCAGAGCTCTACTATATGCGCGGGCCCGGGCCGGCCTCCGCGCGCCGCGAGAACGCGCGCTGAAGGCCGGCCTTCATCCTTCCTGATCTCTTGCAACGTCGCATGGTGCAGCAACCGCGCGCCTAGCGGACCGTGCACTACGTCTTCCGGCTTGGCGCCCAGGCACTCGGCTCGCCCATTTCTGGTCCGGTCGGTCCGGTATGTTTCCTATTCTCCTACTATCTGCGCCACTATCGGTCTTTGACTGCTGTTCGCGCTTAGAATTGGAAAGAGATCGGACCGACCGGACCGTTTTCGAGTCCAAAAAAGACAGCATCCTCGGGCGCGAGCGTACCATCGCATGCCGGATCCGTCTGATGACCAATGGAACCGTGTGGATTAGCAAGAGACTGGGGTTGGTTCTTCCTCTAATTTTGGTCTGAACAACCTGATCGGAGGATCGTCATGACCGCCCCACGTCCGTCCAAGACGCATATCGGAAATCATCGGCTGCATCCGGAAACGTTGATGCTGAGCTACGGCTTCGACCCTCAGCTGTCGGAAGGTGCGGTGAAGCCGCCGGTGTTCCTCACCTCGACCTTCGTGTTCCGATCTGCCGAAGAGGGGCGCGATTTCTTCGATTTCGTATCCGGCCGCAAGGAACCGCCGAGCGGAACCGGAGCCGGGCTGGTCTATTCCCGTTTCAATCATCCCAACAGCGAAATCGTCGAGGATCGCCTGGCAATCTACGAAGGGGCCGAGGCCTGCATCCTGTTCTCGTCCGGCATGTCGGCCATCGCCACCACCCTGCTTGCCTTTGCCCGTCCGGGTGACGCCATCGTGCATTCGCAACCGCTTTATGGCGGTACTGAAACTTTGCTGGCCAAGACCCTGGCCAATTTTGGCGTCGGCGCTGTGGGTTTCGCCGATGGTGTCGATGAATCAGCCATTCGCGCGGCGGCCGATGAAGGTTGCAGGAATGGTCGCGTATCGGTCATCTTCATCGAAACACCTTCCAACCCGACCAACTCACTGGTCGATTTCATGGCCGTCGACCGCATCGCCGACGAGATCGCCGCCAAACAGGGCGAGCGGCCGGTCGTTGTGTGCGACAATACTTTGCTCGGACCGGTTTTTCAGCGTCCGCTTGACCACGGCGTCGACGTTTCCGTCTATTCCCTGACCAAATATGTCGGTGGTCATTCCGATCTGATCGCTGGCGCGGCACTTGGCAGCAAGGCCGTCACAAAATCGATCAAGGCGCTCAGGGGGGCGATCGGCACGCAGCTCGATCCGCACTCGTGCTGGATGCTCGGCCGCTCGCTGGAAACGCTTAGCATTCGCATGGAGAAAGCCAACGCCAATGCCCGCATCGTCGCCGAATTCCTGGCCGACCACCCGAAGGTCGCAAGGGTGGCATATCTGCCGTTCCTCGGCGACGACACTCCGGCCGCAGGCGTATTCAGGACGCAATGCACGGGCGCCGGATCGACATTTTCGTTCGACATTCACGGTGGTCAGGCCGCGGCGTTCGCGTTTCTCAATGCCCTTCAGATATTGAAACTTGCCGTCAGCCTTGGCGGCACGGAATCGCTGGCTAGCCATCCTGCCGCCATGACCCATTCGGGCGTGCCCAAGGACGTTCGGGAACGGATCGGCGTTCTTGAGTCGACAATAAGGCTGTCGATCGGCGTCGAGCACCCCGACGACCTTGTTGCCGATATCACCCAGGCGCTGGCCCTTGCCTGAATAAATCCCATGACATCTGTTGAGCGGACTGGCGTCCATCTCGTCGCGATTGCCGCGTCCAGGAGTCACCCTGACCCCACCCCCCGGACTGCGCGGTGACCACGGCCTTTTCGCAGGCTTGAAGTAGCTGCGATTTCAACCGCCCCAAAACGAAAAAGCCGCGGCGGACCGCGGCTTTTCGATGCTTGATTCCCTTAGAGGAAACTGGAGCGGGTGAAGCGATTCGAACGCTCGACCCCAACCTTGGCAAGGTTGTGCTCTACCCCTGAGCTACACCCGCTCGCGCGGCTTTTGGGCCGCAAGCCGAGCCTATATGGCTGAAGGGCGCGGCGATTGCAACAGGGAAATCGCAGGTTTTTTGGCCGCATCCGGCGACGTAAACGAGCCTTCCCAGCGCAGACAGGAACGCAATCGGCAGCCTTGCTGGCGCAACGGTCTTGTCTCAGCAGCGTCATTGGCCGTAAACGGCATGATCCAAACCGCGACAACAAGCCAAAAACCGCGACAACAAGGAAAGTCCGACAAGAAACGACATGCCGAAAACCGAAGCCGAGCTTTTCGCCTTTCTCGCCGATCTCGGGATCGAGGTCTCGACCCTGCGCCATCCGCCGCTGTTCACGGTCGCCGATTCGCAGGCGCTGCGCGGGGAAATCGCCGGCGGCCACACCAAGAACCTGTTCCTCAAGGACAGGAAGGACAATTTCTTCCTGGTCAGCGTCGATGAGGAGGCGGTGGTCGATCTCAAGCAGATCCACCAAATCATCGGCGCCGCCGGGCGCGTTTCCTTCGGCAAGCCGGAGATGCTGATGGAGCTTCTCGGCGTCGCTCCGGGTGCGGTCACCGTGTTCGGCTTGATCAACGATACGCAGTTGCGGGTCAAGGTCGTTCTCGACCAGGAGTTGATGCGCCATGCCGTCATCAACGCCCATCCGCTGACCAACGAGGCAACGACATCGATCGCCGCCGCCGACCTGGTCAAATTCGTCGAGGCAACCGGGCATGATGCTGTTATCTTGAAAGTCACGGCATGATCGCCACATGGATGACGATAAACCGGCTTCTGAGTAAGAATTAAGGATGTTGCGCCAGGCTGGCGGCCGGGCGGCGCGACCGAAAGGGCACGAGATGAGCGACAACAATCAATTTGGCGGCCCATTTGGCAGCCATGGCGGACAGTATGCCACCACTGTGCAGTATGGCGGCACTGAGGCCGCGCCTGCGAAAGTCGCGCTTGGCGACCCGCCTGTCGCTGCCGACGTCATCAAGGAGACGACGACCGCCACATTTGCCACCGACGTCATCCAGGAATCGCGCCGTCAGCCGGTGCTGGTCGATTTCTGGGCGCCATGGTGCGGGCCCTGCAAGCAACTGACGCCACTGCTGGAAAAGGCGGTCACCGCCGCCGGCGGCAAGGTCAAGCTGGTCAAGATGAACATCGACGACCATCCTTCGATCGCCGGACAGCTCGGCATCCAGTCGATACCGGCGGTCATCGCGTTTAGGGATGGCCAGCCGGTCGACGGTTTTATGGGCGCCATTCCCGAGAGCCAGATCGCCGCCTTCATCCAGAAGGTCGGCGGCAAGGGTAATGGTGCGCCGCAGGTGGCCGAGGCGCTTGCCGCGGCCGCCGACGCGCGCGCCGCCGGCGATGTGCAGACCGCGGCGGATATCTACGACGCGATTCTGGAACAGGCGCCGGAGACGATCGAGGCGATTGCCGGGCTGGGCGATCTGCTGTTCGAGGCCGGCGATGCCGAGGGCGCCGAAGCCGTGCTGGCGCGGGCGCCGGAAGCCAAGAAGGATGCGCCGCCGCTCGCCGCTGTGCGCGCCAAGATGGCGCTTGCCGCGCAGGCGGCAGCACTCGGCAATCCGGCCGAGCTCGAGCGGCGCCTGGCTGAGAACCCCGGCGATCATCAGGCACGTTTCGAGCTTGCCATGATCCAGAACGCCAACGGCGAGCGCATGGCCGCAGCCGACAATCTGCTGGCGATCGTCAAAGCCGATCGCTCGTGGAACGACGACGGCGCCAAGACGCAGTTGCTGCAGTTCTTCGAGGCATGGGGCATGACCGACGAGGCAACGCTGGCGGCACGGCGCAAATTGTCGTCGCTGCTGTTTTCCTGAGCACGGCACCAAGCTGTTTTTGCGTAACGGTCTTGCGGTCGGCGACGGCTGCGCCAGATTAGGAGGCCTGACCGATCCGTTCTTCGCCTGGTAACGATTTTGGGCCTGGTGACGATTTTGGGTCAGGTTGTGAAGGGATGGGCGGGCTTGATGCGCTTCTTGAGGGAGCGAGCGGAGGTTTGAAGTGCAGGCGGGAAACGCGCATTACCGGCTCGATACGGATTTGCCGCCGACAGTGCCGATCTTCCCGCTTGAAGGCGCCCTGCTGCTGCCAGGCGGCCGCATGCCGCTCAACATTTTCGAGCCGCGCTATCTGGAGATGGTCGACGAGGCGATCGCCGGATCGCGGCTGATCGGCGTCATACAGCCCAGCCTCGACGGTGCGCGGCGTGCCGACGGCGAGCCGGCGCTTTGCAATGTCGGCTGCGCCGGACGCATCATCGCGCTTTCCGAGAGCGGCGACGGCCGCTACCTGATTTCGCTGCAAGGTGTGTGCCGGTTCCGCATCGTGCAGGAGCTTGCGGTCAAGACGCCCTTCCGCCAGTGCCGGTTTGCGCCGTTTCTCACCGATCTCGACGAAGATCAAGCCGAGGCCGAGATCGACCGGCCGGCGCTGCTCAAGGCATTTCGTGCCTATCTGCAGGCCAACGATCTTGAAGCCGACTGGGAAAGCGTCAGCCGCGCCGAAAACGCCATGCTGGTCAATGCGCTGTCGATGATGGCACCCTACGGGCCGGCCGAGAAACAGGCGCTGCTCGAAGCGGCGGACCTGAAGACGCGCGCCGAAACGCTGATCGCCATCACCGAAATGGCGCTGGCACGCGAGAACGAGGATTTCGGGTCGAGTTTGCAGTAGAAGGTTCTTCCTTCTCCCCCTGTGGGAGAAGGTGGATTGGCGCGCAGCGCCAAGACGGTTGAGGGGTGTTGCACGGAGCGCCGTCGTTGCCAAGCTGGAGCACCCCTCATCCGACCGAGCTTCGCTCGGCCACCTTCTCCCACAAGGGGAGAATGGAGAGCCGCGCGAGGCCTAATGCTGTAGCGATTGTACCAGAGGACTGACAAAAATGGTGGATGGGCGTGATGGAAAGAAGGCCAATGTCGATCCAAAACTGCTGGAATTACTGGCCTGCCCGCTGACCAAGGGTCCGCTTAGCTGGGATCCGGAGCGCAGCGAACTCATCTCGAGGGTCGCACGGCTTGCCTATCCGGTGCGTGACGGCATCCCGATCATGCTGCCTTCGGAAGCACGCTCGCTCCCCTTCGAAGACGGATTGCCGCCGCGGTTGGGTGGGCCGTCTTGAACGGCGGCTCAGGCTAAAAGCGATCTGTAGTGATCCTTCGCGCCCCCCTCTGTCCTGCCGGACATCTCCCCCACGAGGGGGGAGATTGGCAGCTTTGGCGCTCCACTCACTCCTGCGACGGTGGTGATTGGCGAAAGCGGCGGTGACGGCCGATCTCCCCCCTCGTGGGGGAGATGCCAAGTTTTGGCAAAGAGGGCAGGGCAGAGGGGGGCGCTGTCCCGCCGACACATCTCCTATTGAAAATTCCGCCCCTTGGGCATGACCCGTTCTGCCTTCCCCGCGATATCCTGCCGGTCGTTTTGCACGACAGGTACATCGGGCTTCTCCTGCAAAAGCGCGGACAGCCAGGGTGTCAGATTCTCGACCTTCTCGGCGACGATATGGATGACGTCCGATTCCGACTGCAGTTTGCCGGTGACGCGGACCAGCCGCGCGCCCATGACAATGGGCCGGTAGCGGTTGAAGGTCCTTTCCCAGAAAATGACGTTGGCGACCGCCTGCTCGTCTTCCAGCGTCAGGAAAATCGCCTTGGCGTTACCCGGCCGCTGCCGCACCAGGACAAGGCCGGCTACCGAAACGCGCTTGCCGTCCCGAACCTGGCCGAGGCGCGCATTGGGGGTGACGCCGGAACGGTCGAGCCGCTGGCGCAGAAAGGCCAGCGGATGCGCCTTCAGCGACAGGCCGAGCGAACGGTAGTCGTGGACGACGTGCTCGCCAAGCGGCATTGTCGGCAGCCTGGTCTCGGGCTCGAGATCGCGCAAGCGGATCTCCGGCCGGTCGAACAGCGGCAGGGTCTCCGTGGCACTCCTGCCGTCGAGCGCGCGGACCGCCCACAGGGCGTCGCGGCGGTCGAGGCCGAGCGAACGGAAAGCGTCGGCTTGCGCCAGCTTCTCGATCTCGTCGACATAGAGGCCTGAGCGCAGCCAGACATCGCGAACGGTTGCGTAGCCGCCGCCGCGTCTGGCGACAAACACCTCCATGCGCTCCTTCGACAGGCCCTTGACCTGCCGGAAACCCAGCCGGACGGCATGATTGGTCCGGATGACGCCGCGCATCTGGGCATGGCGGTCGAGGATGCGGGCCGGGTCGAACGGCACTTCCTCCAGCGCGCAGTCCCAACCGGAATAATTGACGTCGACCTCACGGATTTCGACGCCATGGTCGCGCGCGTCGCGGACAAGCTGAGCCGGCTGATAAAACCCCATCGGCTGGGAATTCAGGATCGCAGCGCAGAACACGTCGGGATAAAAGGTCTTGAACCAGCAGGAGGCATAGACCAGCAGGGCGAAGGAGGCGGCATGGCTTTCGGGAAAGCCATATTCGCCAAAACCCTCGATCTGCTTGAAGCAGCGCTCGGCAAAATCCTTTTCGTAACCCCGTAAAATCATGCCGTCGACCATCCGCCTGCGATAATTGCCGATCGTGCCGGTGCGCTTGAAAGTGGCCATGGCGCGGCGCAGTTCATCGGCCTCGCCCGGCCTGAAGCCGCCGGCGACGATGGCGATCTTCATCGCCTGCTCCTGGAACAGCGGCACGCCCAGCGTCCTGCCGAGTATCTCTTCCAGTTCCGGCTTGGGATATTCGGGCTTTTCCTTGCCCTGCCGGCGGCGCAGATAGGGGTGGACCATGTCGCCCTGGATGGGGCCGGGCCGCACGATCGCCACCTCGATGACGAGGTCGTAGAATGTTTTCGGCCTGAGCCGCGGCAGCATCGACATCTGGGCGCGCGATTCGATCTGGAAGACGCCGATCGTGTCGGCTCGGCAGATCATGTCGTAGACATGTCTGTTCTCCGGCGGGAGGGTGGCCAGCACATAGGGCCGGCCAAAATCATCGCGCGCATCGGGATAATGATGCTCAAGCAGCGTGAAGGCGCGCTGCAGGCAGGTCAGCATGCCGAGCGCCAGCACGTCGACTTTCAGGATTTTCACCGCGTCGAGATCGTCCTTGTCCCACTCGACCATCTTGCGATCGTCCATCGCCGTCTTGATGATGGGCACGATCTCGTCGAGCCGGTCCCTGGTGATGACGAAGCCGCCGACATGCTGCGACAGATGACGGGGAAAACCCATGATCTCGTTGGCGCATTCGATCACCTGCCTTGTCGACGGATCGGTCTGGTCGAGGCCGCCGGCCCTGGTCTCCTTTTCGCCAAGCTCCGAGGTCGACCAGCCCCAGATCGAGCTGGACAGCGCGCTCCTGACATCATCCGACAGGCCCATCGCTTTGGCCACTTCGCGCATCGCCGACCGGCCCCGGTAGCTGACGACGGCCGCGGCAAGCGCGGTGCGCTTGGCGCTGTATTTCGAGTAGATATACTGGATGACCTCTTCGCGCTTTTCATGCTCGAAATCGACATCGATGTCGGGCGGCTCGTTTCTTTCCTCGGAGATGAAACGCTCGAAAAGCGAATCGATCCGCTCAGGCCCCACTTCGGTGATGCCGATGCAATAGCAGACCACCGAGTTGGCCGCGGAGCCGCGGCCCTGGCAGAGTATGCCCTGGCTGCGGGCGAATTTGACGATGTCGTAGACAGTCAGGAAATAGCGCGCGTAATTCAGGCGCTCGATCAAGGCGAGCTCCTCGCGGATGCGCCTGGTCACATCGGCGGGAACGCCCGAGGGATAGCGTATCGCGGCTCCCTGCCGGGCCAGCCTTTCCAGTTCGGCCTGCGGCCCGAGGCCCGATTCCGTCGGCTCGTCGGGATAGTTGTATTGGAGATCACTGAGAGAGAAGCTCAATTCGCCGGCAAAGCGCAGCGTTTGCGCCAGTGCCTGCGGATGCCGCCGGAACAGCCGCGCCATCTCCATTGGCGGCTTCAAATGGCGCTCGGCATTGGCCGCCAGTTCCAGCCCGGCTTCGGCAACAGGCAGGTTGAGGCGGATCGCCGTCAGCACGTCCTGCAACCGGCGCCGTTCGGACGTATGGTAAAGAACGTCATTGGTCGCCATCAGCGGAATGCCTGATGCCTCGGCCATGGCCGCCGCCTGCTCGATACGGTAGCGGTCGTCGCCGTGATAATCCGGCGAAACGGCAAGCCGCAGGTTCTTGCCGAAGCGATCTTTTAGGCGACTGATCAGCCTGAGATCCTGCGCCGGCGTCGACAGATCCGGCAGGATCGCCAGCGACATGAGATCGCCCCATTCGAAAAGGTCGTCGCGATAGAGCAGCGGTGCGCCCTTTTCGCTGTCGTCGCGCATATTGGCTTGCGTCAGCATGCGGCACAGATGGCCCCAGCCCTTGCGATCCTGCGGATAGGCGAGAACGTCGGGCGTGCCATCGCAAAAAACAAGGCGGCAGCCGGGATGATAGGAAAGATCTTCCACCCTGGCCTGCTGCCAGGCGCGCACGACGCCGGCCACCGTGTTGCGGTCGGCAAGCCCGATCGACGAAAAGCCGAGGAACTTTGCCGCGACCACCAGTTCCTCCGGTTTCGAGGCGCCGCGCAGGAACGAGAAATTCGACTGGATGCCGAATTCGGCGTAGGGAACGGCCGCCAACGCATTCATGCGAAGACCCCATGCATGAACCAGCGCGGCGCCGCCTGCGAGGCGCCGTAAAGACCCTGGCGATAAAGCCAGTAACGGCGGCCGTCGCTATCCTCGATGCGGAAATAATCCCGGGTCGCTTCCTGCCCCGCTGCCTCCCGCCACCATTCCGGGGCGATGCGTTCCGGCCCTTCGGCGCGCGCCACCCGGTAGAGCGCGCGCCGCCAGCGGAAGTTCAGCGGCGGTCCCTCAGGCATTTCGGTGGCCGGCACCTCGATCGGCTCGGGCGAGCGGAACAGCCGGATCGGCCGTTCCGGCCGCAAGACAGGCCTGGTGTCTTGTATCTTGCCCGGCATCTTGTCCGGCTGCTTCGGCGCAGAGAGCCTTTGCGGCGCCTCCGCATAGGGAAGCATGGCGACGGCGCGCTCGGGCAGATGACTCTCGACGGCGACCGGTTTCAAAACCGCGCTGTCGCCGAGCCGGGCGCGGATGCGGTCGGCGAAAAGGGCGATGTCGGCGCCGTCGTCGCGCGTCTCGCCGGTCAGACCCGCCTGCTGCATGTCGAAGGCCGCGGCCGACAGCACCGAGAGGCGCACGAGATCGAAGCCATAGCCGACATCGATATCCTGTTCGAGCGCGGCAAGCCTCTCGTGGAACAATTTCTGGATCAGCAACGGCTCGCGCAACGGCCGCGAGGTGCCGACGGCGATGCGGCTGACGGCGCCGTCGACGCGGAAGAGCAGCAGCGCCAGCCTTCTTGCGCCCTCGCCGCGGCGTTCGAGGTCCGCCTTCAATGTCGTCGCCAGCATTTTCACCAGCCGCTCTATTTCGTCGGTCAGCATGATGGGTTCGGCGAGATGGCGTTCGACCGAAAGCGGCGCCACCGGCAGGCGCGGCGACACCGCCTCGTCGAGGCGGCCGAGCGCCTGGTCGAGGCGCAAAAGCAGCGATCTGCCGAAGCGGCGGGCGAGCGGCGCGCGCGGTGCTGCCATGACGGCCCCCGCCGTGCGCAGGCCGACGCTTTCCAGGCTGGCGCGGATGTCAGGCTCGATGCGCAGCGCCGCCAGCGGCAAGGGTGCGAGAAGCGCCTCCTCCTCGCCACCGGGGACGATGCGGTCACCAGAAAACCGCGCTGCCGCCCAGGCTGCACCCGGTGTGGCGGCAAGGCCGGCGCGGACATCGAAACCCTGATGGAAAAAGCGCGACAGGATGTCGTCCAGCATCGCCCGTTCGCCACCGAAAAGATGGGTGCAGCCGGTGACGTCGAGGAACAGGCCATCGGCTGCGTCGATCGCCACCAGCGGGGTGTAGCGGTCGCACCAGTCGGCGAGGCTTTCGAGCAGGCGGCGGTCGGCCTCGGGATCGGCTTGCACGACGTCGATCGACGGATGCATGGCGCGCGCGTCGGCTATGCCCATGCCGCGCTTCAGGTGAAGCGCCTCAGCCCGCTCGTCGAGGGCGGCGATGCGCTGCGCGTTCGCCTGGCGATGGCTGATCACCAGCGGCAGGTGATCCGACGGCCGCGAACGCCAGGACCGCCCCAGACGCTGGCGCAGGATCCTTTCCGCGGCGAGATGCGGAAACCACAGGGACAGGATTCGCTGTCCGTTCTTGCCGTCCTTCCCTAGCCCTTCTTTCCTCGAAACTGCGTTCATCGGGGTTCCACTCCAGTGTGAATTGTCCTGGCAAGGCGGTGCGGCTCTTGCCGATGCTGACGGTGAAGGCGGGACGGCCGATCGAGCCGGCGAGCGGCCCGGCGATCGTCTGGCGCGGTGCCGACGGCGCCGCCGACAGGACGAGGCGGACGGGTGCCGCCGTCGGCTCGGGTTCGCCGGCCTGGCGCAGCAAAAACACCGGCCGACCGGCGCTCTGTGCCCGGGCGTGCAGCCGCCGCGTCGCGGTGAGGTCCAGCCGCTGCGGACTGCCGCGGATTTCGAGGAAGACGGCGGCGAGCGCGGTCATCCGGGCGGCCTCCTCGGCGGTCCACAGCGCGTCGAGGAGCCTTGGCGCCTCGGAAAACAGCAATTGCTCCGGCTCGATGCCGAAAAGGCGATGAAGCCCTGTGGCATAGGGGAAGCCGGCCTCACGGAAGATTTCCGCGGTGCCGATCCACAGGATCGGCAGTCGCGGCCCCTGTTTGAGGATCAGGCTGACGAGCGACAGGGCAAAGCCGGCGACGGCTCCGGCATCGCGGGTCGCGGCGCCATGGATCTCGCTCAGCGCCGCCTTCGGCAGGCCGCCGCCGAGCGCAGTATCGAGAGCTTCGGCGCCGGTGCGCAGAAACGCATCGGGCGGCGCCACGGCGAGGCCGCGGCGGACGATTGTCAGATTTTTGGGCGTGATATTTTTGGGCGTGACGTCAGCTGTTGGACACTGGACATCCGCATCAACGGGAGCGCCGGCCGGCGCCTGCAGGCGCTCGGGCAGCGTTCCCTCGATCTTCGCGATCTGGCGGCGCAGGGCAAAAACAGTCTCCCGCGCCACGGCGCTTGTCGCCATGACGGTCAGCTTCCACTCACAATTGTTCCTGTTATGTTCTAATAGATTCCAGAGGGCGGCCGAAGAGTCAAGCGGAGTCATGGGCGCAGTCATGGGGAATTTATTCCTGCCGCGCGTGGACGGCAACCCGGCCAATTGCCGAGTCCGGCGCGAAAGCCTATATGCCGGGATCAGAAGGACAACGCATGGCCCGCATCTACAAGACCCGCACCTGGCACGACCAGCTTTCGCCGTCGATGGAGGAAATGGAGTTCCTGGCGCTGGAGGCATATGCCCATCTGCCGGAGGAGTTTCGCAAGCTGACCGGCGAGATCGTCATCCAGATCGCCGAATTCCCGACCGACGAGATCATGGACGATTTGTCGCTGGAAACGCCTTTCGACCTGCTCGGCCTGTTCGAGGGGCGCGGCATCGCCGAGCGCTGGAATCCGCAGACCGGCGAGGGGCCGAACCGCGTCACGCTCTACCGCCGCGCCATCCTCGACTACTGGGCCGAGAACGAGGAGACGCTGGGCGATATCGTCACCCATGTGCTGATCCACGAGATCGGCCACCATTTCGGCCTGTCGGACGATGATATGGAGCGGATCGAAGAGGCAGCCGAGTAGGCTGTGCTGATATTCAGGTGATGCCGGCCTGCGAACGGCAGTTCCCTGCGCTTCCGGTGCTCACGTACCCAAAAGTACGCTCCGCTCCGGTTCTCGGAAACTACCATTCTCGGCGCGGCCTGACCTGAATCTCAACACACCCTGCGTCGAGCTTTGCAAATCACCAATCGCTGAGCTTGGTGCCAGGGCCGTATTCCTGGCCCTCGACATCCTTCACCACGGCCTGGCCGCAGCGCATGGTCTTGGTTTGCTTGTCGTAGCAATAGGTCGGCGAGCCGAACAGGTGCCAGCCCTTGTTCAGCGCCGCCGTCACCTTGTGGCAGAAGCTGGAATCGTCCGGGCCGGACAGAAAGCGGTAGAGTTTCATTTTTCATTCCTGTGGTGAGTGGCTGATCATGCCCCGATGGCGGCCGCCTTCGCCAGCAGTTTCTCGGCCTGCGCCAGATGCAGCCGTTCGAGCATCTTTCCATTCAGCGCAATGACTTGCCTGCCGGCATTTTCGGCAAGCGCGAAGGCATCCTTGACCGCACGCGCCTCGGCCACGGCTTCGGCAGATGGCGCAAAGGCGCGGTTCGCGGCATCGATCTGGGCCGGATGGATCAGCGACTTGCCGTCGAACCCCATGGCGGCTGCTTGCGTGCATTCGCTCGCAAAAGCGTCCAGATCGCGAAAATCGTTGAAGACACCGTCGAGCAGGTCGAGGCCACCGGCGCGCGCGGCGAGCACCATCAGCATCAGCCATGGTGTGAGATAGCGCCGGTCGGGCGTGGCGAGAATGCCGGTGTCCTTGACCAGGTCGTTCGTTCCGGCAACGAAACAGACCAGCCGCGAGGCCGGATCGCGGCCAAGCTCGGCAATCGGGCCGATGTTGAGCAGCGCCTTGGGCGTCTCGATCATCGCCCATAGCTTCACCTCGTCGGGTGAAAAATTGTCGTCGAGGACGTCGCCGGCTTCCAGGACGTCGCGCGGCGTGTCGACCTTGGGCAGCAGGATGGCGTCGGGCTCGCAGCGTGCCGCCGCCAGCAAATCGTCCGCGCCCCATTCGCTGGAGAGCGGGTTGATGCGCACGACCATTTCGCAGCGCAGGTTTGCGCGGCGAGCGAAAATATCAGCCAGCTTTTCGCGCGCAAAAACCTTGTCGGCCGGGGCGACGGCATCTTCGAGATCGATGATGACGGCATCGCAGGCCAGCGACGAGATCTTGGCCAGCGCCTTGTCGTTCGAGGCCGGGACGTAAAGCACCGAGCGGCGCGGGCGGCAGGTTTCGGTCATGCCTGATCTATGCCGCCTGGAGGCGATCGAAGCAAGCCGTCTGGCTCCTACCCGGGATCGCGGCTTAATTCCAGCTTGGGTTCCTCGCCCCACGACAGTGGGGAGAGGTGGCCGCGAAGCGGCCGGAGAGGGGCTTTCGTAGGGTGCAGTCCCCTCTCCGTCTCGGCTTCGCCGAGCCACCTCTCCCCACTGTCGTGGGGCGAGGAACCCAGGTCTTGAGAGTTCGAGGGAAGAACCCCCCTCTGCCCGGCCGGGCATCTCCGCCGCAAGGGGGGAGATCGGCAGTTTCGCCGACGGCATCTACTCCGGAATGTTCTGCCTGAAGCGATGACCCTGCACAAAAACTGCACGAGATTGCGGAAAATCTCCTCGGACCCGCCTCGCTGCCTGCATTTCGGCCGGCGAAAAGGGCTGTATGCAAGAGCGAGAAAAGCCCGTTGGTCCCTGCCCCTCCGCAATGACGGTTGGTGGCTCGTCGATCCGCCGCGGACGCGTTCGGCGACTCTCCTCCCCTTCATCCGCAAATCTCCGGCCCCCGGCCGGATCAAAGCCGTAGAGAAAGCCCGATCATGACATCGTTGCTTACCGCCGCGCCGGGCACTTGCGCGTGCTTCGGCGCCGCCGTCCTGCTTGCCGCGCTGGCGGATTTCTTCTTCTATGGGCAGCCGGTCGGCATCACGCTTTTCCTGTTCGGCATGACGCTGGCCGCCGCAGCCGCAGCGATCCAGCCGTCGGCGCTCAGCGCCGGCCGGGCCTGGTTCAAACCCGTTGCCTTGCTTGTCGGGCTGCTCCTTGAAAATGTCAGTGCGCTGTCCGTCGCCATCGGGCTTGCGGCGCTGGCCGTCTTTGCGCTTTCGCTGGTCGGGCGGCTGCGGCGCAGGTTTGCCCGCATTGCCGGCCAGGTCGCGCTGTTCCTGCTCGCCGCGCCGTTTCGGTTCGTCCACGATTTTTTCCGCTGGCGCAAGGCGGCGCGGCGGCTTGGCCGGCGGCGCATCGGCTTTGCGGCAATCGCCGTCTGGATCATGCCGCTGACCCTGGGCGCAGTGTTTCTGGCGCTGTTCGGCGCCGCCAATCCGGTTATCGAATACTGGCTGTCGCTGATCGATCTCCACGCACTGCTCGACCTCATCCAACTGCCGCGGCTGGCCTTCTGGCTGGTCGTGCTTGCCGGCGTCTGGGCCTTTCTGCGCCCGCGCCTGCCGCGCTTTTTACACCGCATTGCGCGTCGGGTGGCACCTGTCCCTGTCAGCGGGGTGACGACGACGACAAAAACCGCCAAGGCGATCGAGGACATCATCTTCGGCAGGGCCGCCATTTTTCGCGCGCTGGTCGTCTTCAACATCCTGTTCGCGATGCAGACCGCGCTCGACGCCACCTATCTGTGGGGCGGCATCGCCCTGCCCGACGGGCTGACCTACGCCGCCTATGCGCATCGCGGCGCCTATCCGCTGATCGTCACGGCGCTGCTCGCCGCCGGTTTCGTGCTGGCGGCGCTTAGGCCGGGAAGTGCCACTTCCAGCGATCCGTTCATCCGCCGGCTGGTCTATGTCTGGGTGGCGCAGAACATCGTGCTGGTCATCTCGTCGATCCTGCGGCTGGAACTCTATGTCGGCATCTATGCGCTGACCTACTGGCGCGTCGCCGCCTTCGTCTGGATGGGATTGGTTGCGGCGGGCCTCGCCCTGATCATCGCCCGCATCGCGCTCGGAAAATCCAATGAATGGCTGCTTTCCGCCAATCTTCTGACGCTATCGGCGACGCTTTATGCCTGCTCGTTCATCAACTTTGCCGCCCTGATCGCCAACTACAATGTCGAGCACTCATTCGAAATGACCGGCCACGGCAGCGAGCTCGATTTCTGGTATCTGCGTTCGCTCGGTCCGAGCGCCCGGCCGGCACTCGATCGCTTCCTCGAGCAGCAGGCCAGGACCAATGCGGCCAGCGTTTCCGCCTATCGCGAACTCGTCCGTTTGCTGGGACAGGACGAGGCCCGCTACCGCGCGGCCCAGGAAAACTGGCGCGCCTGGAGCTTTCGCGACTGGCGGCTCCTTCGCACTCTCGACACGTCTATCCCGTTCGTGGTTCCTCAGGGCTCCGAACCCTTCGTGCCGGGCCGCTGATCCATGCCGCATCACATCCTGATCGCCGACGATGATCCGCACATCCGCGAGATCATCTGCTTCGCGCTCGAAAAGGCCGGCATGAAAACGGTTGCGGTAGCCGACGGCGCCGCCGCCTTGCAGGCGATCGAGCGCCGCGCGCCCGACCTTGTCGTGCTCGACATCGGCATGCCGGAGATGGACGGGCTGGAGGTCTGCCGGCGGCTGCGGCACACATCGGATGTGCCGGTGCTGTTCCTATCGGCGCGTGATGAAGAAATCGACCGCATCCTTGGGCTCGAAATGGGTGGCGACGACTATGTCACCAAGCCGTTCAGCCCGCGCGAGCTGGTCGCCCGCGTCAACGTCATCCTGCGGCGCGCTCGCCCGGCAAAGGCCGAACCGGCCGACGACAGCCAATTCTCGCATGGCAGGCTGGCTTTGGTGCCGGCCAGCCACACCGCCAGCTTCGACGGCAGGCCGCTGCTGCTGACCTCGATCGAATTCGCCATCCTGAAAGCGTTTCTGGCGCGCCCGGCGCATGTGCTTGGGCGCGACATG
This sequence comes from Mesorhizobium sp. WSM4848, assembly GCF_055811375.1. NCBI lineage: Bacteria > Pseudomonadati > Pseudomonadota > Alphaproteobacteria > Hyphomicrobiales > Phyllobacteriaceae > Mesorhizobium > Mesorhizobium sp. WSM4848. The sequence continues at coordinate 90,698 of NZ_JBVVPX010000021.1, read as the reverse complement.
GTGATGGCCAATGCCTATGCCGGCAACATCCATGTCGCCGACCGCACCGTCGACAGCCATATCCGCAACATCCGCGCCAAGCTGGCGGCGGCCGGCTGCACGGATGCGATCGAGACCGTACATGGCGTCGGCTTCCGGCTCGGCCGGTGCGGCGCGTGACCGCGCGGAAATGGCGCCCGCGCCTCGCCACGGTCGTTGTTGCCATCCTGACCATGGTGATGGCGCTGCCGCTGGTCGGCCTGTTCTTCTTCAGGCTCTACGAGAACCAGCTGATCCGCCAGACCGAGGCCGAGCTGATCGCGCAAGGTGCCGCCCTTGCCGCCATCCATGCGCAAGAGGTCCGCGACGCCGGCATCCCGGCTGAAAGGCTCGGCGCGACCGTGCCGGCCGCGAGAGACAACCCGGACTCTCTCTACCGGCCGATCGAGCCAAGCCTCGATCTTGCGTCCGACAGGGTTCTGGCGACCCGGCCTGCGGCGACCGCCGCCACCGCCGATCCCGCCTTCGCGGCGATCGGAGCGCGGCTGTCGGGCATTCTTGCCGAGACGCAGAAGACCACGCTTGCCGGCTTTCGGCTGCTCGATCCCAAAGGCGTCGTCATCGCCGGCCGAGAAGAGGTCGGCCTGTCGCTCGGCGCCGTCGGCGAGGTTCGCGCAGCACTTGCCGGCCGCTACGCCAGTGCGCTCCGGCAGAGGATCTCAGACGAGCCGCCACCTTCGCTCTATTCGGTCAGCCGCGGCACGAGAGTCCGCGTCTTCGTCGCCATGCCGATCGCCGTCGACGGCAAGGTCGCCGGCGTGGTCTATCTGTCGCGGACACCGAACAACATCGTCAAGCATCTTTATGGCGAGCGCGGCAAGGTGGTGCTGGCGGCGATCGCCGTCCTCGGCGGCACGCTGCTCATCGGCCTGATCTTCCTGCGCACCGTCAGCCGGCCGATCTACGCGCTGATGGAGCGCACGAAACGCATCGCCGCCGGTGATCGCGCAGCGATCAGGCCGCTCGACCATCATGGCACGCGCGAGATGGCAGCACTGTCCGACGCTTTCCTCGACATGGCCGAAAAGCTGCATGCGCGCTCCGACAGCATCCAGACCTTCGCCACTCATGTCTCGCACGAGCTCAAATCGCCGCTGACGGCGATCCAGGGTGCGGCCGAACTGCTGCGCGATTCGGGTAGCGCGATGGATGAGGCCGAGCGGCGGCGGTTTTCGAACAATATCGTCACCGATGCCGAACGGCTCAATTTGCTGGTGCGCCGTCTGCTCGACCTGGCGCGCGCCGAAAATCTTGCGCCCAGCGGCGAAAGCACATCGCTCAGTGCGGCCTTGGTGCTGTTGCCGACCGTGGACAGGCTGGCGCTTCGGGTCGAGGCGGGCGGCGAGACCGGCCTGCGCATCTCGGCCGAAAACGCGGCGATCGTGCTGGCCAATCTCATCGACAATTCCGCGCGGCATGGCGCGACGCTGGTTTCGATCACGGCGGCGAGCGCAGGTGGCAAGGCGACGATCCAGGTGAGCGACGACGGCGCCGGCATTTCGCCCAGCAATCGGGCGCGCATCTTTGAGCCATTCTTCACCACGCGCCGCGATTGCGGCGGCACCGGCATCGGCCTCGGCATCGTTCTGGCCCTCCTGAAAGCGCATGATGGCACGATCCGCCTGGTTGACTCCGAGCGCGGCGCGCGCTTCGAGATCATCTTGCCGGCCGCCTGAATTGGAGCGTGAACCCGAAAACCGGCTCCGGGATCATGCTTTAGAACTGGAGAAGCGAAAAAGTGCGCTACGACGTCGTTATCATCGGCGGAGCCATCGTCGGCTCCTCGATCGCCTATTATCTGCGCGCGGAAGGGTTTTCGGGCTCGATCGCGCTGGTCGAGCGCGACCCGCAATTCGCCCATGCGGCAACGACGCTGTCCTGCGCTTCGATCCGCCAGCAGTTTTCGATTCCGGAAAACATCCGCCTGTCGCAGTTCACGCTGAAACTGTTCCGGCGGCTTACGGAAGAATTCGGGACCGACGCCGATATCGGCTTTCGCGAAGGCGGCTATCTCATCCTTGCCGGCGAGAACGGATTGCCGATCCTCAAGGCCAACCACGAGACGCAGTTGGCCGAGGGCGCCGACATCGTGCTTGAAGATGCGGAGGCGCTCGTCCGCCGGTTTGCATGGCTGTCGGCCGAGGGCATCACCGCCGGCGCCTATGGCCGCAGCGGCGAGGGCTGGTTCGACGCGCATGCCATGCTGATGCTGTTCCGCAAGGCGCTGCGCGAGAAGAAGATCGATTTCATCACCGCCGATGTGACCGGCATCGAACGGCAGGGCGACCGTGTCAACAGCGTCGGCCTCGACAATGGCGAGCGGCTCGACGCCGGCATCGTCGTCAACGCCGCCGGGCCGAATGCCGGCAAGGTTTCGGCAATGGCCCGACTGGTGCTGCCGGTGGAGCCGCGCAAGCGCAATGTCTTCATCTTCGAGGCGCGCGAGAAATATGACGACATGCCGCTGCTGGTCGATCCCTCAGGCATCTATGTCCGGCCGGAAGGCTCGGTCTACATCACCGGCGGGGCCGAACCGGAAGAGGCCGACGGCCCCGCCGACGCGAGCGATTTCGAACCCGACTGGCCGCTGTTCGAAGAGGTGATCTGGCCGGTGCTGGCGACCCGCATCCCCGCCTTCGAGGCGATCAAGCCGACGCGCGCCTGGGCCGGCCATTACGATTACAACACGCTCGACCAGAACGGGGTGATCGGCCCGCATCCGCAAGTGGAAAATTTTCTCTTCGCCAACGGTTTTTCCGGCCACGGTCTGCAGCAGGCGCCGGCGGTCGGCAAAGCGCTGGCCGAGCTGATCGTGCATGGCGGCTACCGCACGGTGGACTGCGCGGCGTTTGGGTACAGCCGTGTCGCTGAGGGGCGGGCTTTCAGGGAATTGAATGTGATTTGAGGCTGGCTGGCATCAAATAGATTCCGCACCGCAAGGCCAACCGTCAGCGCTCGCGGCCGAACCAGAACGCGTCGGCCATGCGCGTCATGCCGATCCGCTCGTAGAAGCCGACGGCGTCGGGCACGGAAATCAGTGACATGGCGACGGACGGCCCGAGCTGCCGCCGCGCTTCGTCGAGCAGGCCCTTGCCGATGCCGAGCCCTTGCGCCGATTTGCAAACGGCGAGCTCGGAAATATAACACACCCACGAGAAGTCGGTGATGCCGCGGGCAAGGCCCATCAGCGGCTTGTCAGGCGCATCGAGGCGCGCCGTCAACACCAGATCGGCATTGGCAAGCATCGCCTTCAGACGGAGGTCGTCATCGACAGGCCGGGTGACGCCGAGGCCGGATTCCACCAGCACGCGGCGGAACTCGGCTGCGTCGAGGGCCGGTTCGCTCGCGTAGAGGACTTTGGCACGTGTTGTCATGCCGGCCAACGTGCACCATAGGGCGGCAACTTTGAAGGGGTCCGTGCTCCAGGACCAAAGCCGGCCGAAAACAGCCGGCTTTTATTTGCCTGCAGCTTTGTGTAAACCGGGCGCCAACACATCCCCGCAGCGAAAAGAAGACGGGCAAGACCTATGGAAAAATTCACCAAGCTCACCGGCGTTGCCGCGCCGATGCCGATCGTCAATGTCGACACCGACATGATTATCCCTAAGGATTACCTCAAGACGATCAAGCGCACCGGGCTCGGCAGCGGCCTGTTTGCCGAAATGCGCTACAAGGACGACGGCTCGGAAAACCCCGACTTCGTGCTCAACAAGCCGGCCTATCGCAAGGCGCAGATTCTGGTCGCCGGCGACAATTTCGGCTGCGGCTCGTCGCGCGAGCATGCGCCATGGGCGCTGCTCGATTTCGGCATACGCTGCGTCATCTCGACCTCGTTCGCCGACATTTTCTACAACAACTGCTTCAAGAACGGCATCCTGCCGATCACCGTCAGCCCCGAGGATCTGGAGAAGCTGATGGACGACGCCTCGCGCGGCTCCAACGCAACGCTGTCGATCGACCTCGAAGCCAGGGAAATCCGCGGGCCGGACGGCGGCGTGGTCATGTTCGACCTCGACGACTTCAAGCGTCACTGCCTGCTCAACGGGCTCGACGATATCGGCCTGACCATGGAGAAGGCCGACGCCATCGCCTCGTTCGAGAAGAAGAACGCCGAGCTGCGCCCCTGGGCCTGAACGGCAGGATGACCCCGGCCGCGACAGGCCGGGTTCGTGGCGGCTGAATTGAGGGGTAGGCATGACACGTTCGCTGCTTGCCGGCGCCTGCGCGCTGGCGTGGATTCTGATGCCGGTGGCTGGCGCGCATGCACAGACCGACATGGTGCTCGTGCCGGCTGACGATGCGTCCGACGGGGCCGCCGACCTCGGCGCGTCGAGCAATGCGGCCCTAGCCGAGGATGACAGCCAAGCACCGGTCCCGTTCGAGAATGGGCAGCTGACCATCACCCAGCAGGAAGACCATGGCGAGAAGGTGCTGGCCTATGACGGCAAGCAACTGGCGCGCAATTACGATGTCTTCCTCGACAAAATTGTCGAGGTCGGCGGCGTCACGGTGGCGCTGGTCGATGTCGGCGACGGCGGCAATCAATGCGGTCCGGCCAAGGTGATCGTCTGGAAGCCGGAAGGCGGCGCCATCCAGAGCACCACGGTCGAGCAGGATGAATGCGGTGCACCGCCGGCCGCGCTATCCGACAGCGCCATCTATTTCGTGCCTAATCTCTTGCCGGGCGAATCGAAGCCGGCGCTGCAATGGTCACCGACCGGCGGGTTGTCGACCTCGGGCAATCTCACCTACATGCCGGAGCCGGGTACCGGCTGGAAAGATGTCGACCCGACGAAATACGACAGCATCGTCGATGCCTTCCATAACGAGGCCATCTACAGGCAAACCGTGACGCTGCTCGGCGAGGAGATGCCCGACATGGCCACCAGCCTGCTGGTCGGCGGCGGCACCGAGAAGACCGCCTCGGGCGTCTTCTACGCCAGCGGCTGCATGCCGCATCATTGCGGCGGCGACGACGGTTTCATGGCGGTCGATCCGGCCAACCACAAGCTCTATTTCGCCCGCCGCGGCGACAAGACAGAGCTGGACGCGTGGCCGGCTGTGAACACGTGGCCCGCCGAGGTCAGGGAAGCTATGGACAAGGCGCTAGGCTCGCCGAATTAGCTTCTCTGCTTCGTGCCTTCGTTCCCGAGGCGGGGCCGAAGCGGCGGCAGTCGTGACCTTCATCGACAAAAAAGCCCGGCGTATGGCCGGGCTTTTTTGTCGAATAGAGACTTGTATCACTCGCCGTCGATCGCCGTGGCGATGCGGGCGATGGCCTGTTGATAGACGCTCGCGGAATTCCAGCCGGCAATTGCGCCCATATTCGCCTCAGAACTCGCGCCGGCCTGCCAACCATGACCCCTGAGGAAGTTGGCAGTGGAAGCTAACGCAGTGCCCTTGTCGCGCAGATTTTTGTTGCCGACCCCGTATTTCAAGACATTTCCGGGCAGGAACTGCGTATGGCCAATCTCGCCATGCATGGCGCCGACCGACGAGGCGCTCAACGCGCCGCGATCGACCAGCTTCAGGGCCGCAACAGCATGCGCGTAGAAGAACTCCGGGCGGCGGCAATCATAGGCAAGCGTTACAATGGCAGAGACCGTATTCTGCTTGCCCAGGAAGGAACCGAAGCCGGTCTCCATCCCCCAGATGGCGAGCAACACACCCGGCGACACGCCATAGGTCCGTTCGATCTTGTCGAACAGCGCTGCGTTCGACTTCTTCAGCGAACGGCCCTTGGAAATGATCGTGGACGCGCCACGGCGCTTCATGAAAGCTTCCACCGAGCCGCCGAAAGCCTTGTGGACGGCGCGGTCGGCGGCGATCGTCCTCTTTGCGTAGGTGGCGCTGGCCAGAGCGGCCAGACCCTTCGAGCCTACACCATTGGCCCTTGCTTCCTGCGCGAACTCCGCCTTCCACGCTTCGAAGCCCGCGCCATTATTGCCGCATTGGGCGGCCTGTGCCGCTGTTGCCGCCGCAAGCATCATCGATGCCGCCGCTGCGAAAATCTTTGCCTTGGCAAAAAATGCCATGTTGCTCTCCTGGTTGCCTGGATCGAATACCAATTTGCCAGCGAAACGCCCGCTTGTCACCGTTGGAGCGACGTGCGTCCGCCTGGATGCAGTACGCTCCGACACTTACAATCTGCGCATCGTGCTTTCCGAGAATCGGCACCGACTTTCGAGGCCGATACGCTAAGAACTCGTTTACGCATCCTCGCCGCAGCGCTGGCGAATGCCGGACAACTTGCTTACGATCAAGTAATTATTGTGGCGGGGGGCTGGAATATTCATGGAAGACGTTGACGTCGTGGTCATCGGTGCCGGCTCGGCGGGACTTTCCGCCGCCAAGACCCTGCGTGCGGCCGGCCTTTCCTTCAAGCTGGTCGAAGCGATGAACCGTACCGGCGGCCGCGCCTGGACCAGCGACCAGCATTTCGGCGTTGCTTTCGACATCGGCTGCGCCTGGCTGCACGCGGCCGACCGAAATCCCTACTTTCCCGAGGCGCAAGCTGCCCACTGGACGCTTCATCATCACGACATGAATATCGACCATCTCTACTATCGCAACCGAAAGGCGAGCGAGGACGAAGAGGCCGCGATGAAGGCGGCCGATAGCAGGCTGTTCGAGCTGCTGGCGGCGCATGAGGTCAAGGTTGGCGACGACGACCGGCTTTCGGCGTTGCTCTCGAAAGGCCATGCGCCGCGCGCCGCCGCCACCTTCGCCGGGCCGATGGACTTCGGCGCCGACGAGGACGAGATATCGATCCGCGACTTTCAGGCCGCCGCCGATCTCGATCCGAACTACTTCACCAAGGAGGGATTCGGCGCGCTGGTCGCCCGTTTCGGCGCCGACGTGCCGGTCGAGCTGTCGACGCCGGTGCGGAAAATCCTCTGGGACGTGCCCGGCGTCGCCTGCGTCACCGATCGCGGCACCATCCGCGCCAAGGCGGTCATCGTCACCGCCTCGCCGGCGGTGCTCGCCTTCGAGGAGATCGAATTCGCGCCGGCGCTGCCAGACAGGCATTTCGCTGCCCTTCTTCGACCTGCCGATGGGCATGCTGACCAAGCTGCCGGTCGAAATCACCGGCACAAGACTCGGGCTGGCGCCGTTCGACGACCTGCTGATCGAGCGTCTGGCCAGGCACGACATCTACTTCCTTTGCTTTCCCTTCGACCTCGACCTGATGGTCGGCTTCGTCGGCGGCGATTTCGCCTGGGAGATGTCGGCGGCGGGCGAGGCGGCAGGCGTCGACTTCGTCGTCGACCGGCTGTGCGCCATCTTCGGCGGCGACGTCAGAAAACATGTTGGGCGCGCCATGATGACCAATTGGGGCAGCGAGCGGTTCGTGCGCGGCGCCTATGCGGCGGCCCGACCCGGCCGTTCGCAGGCGCGCGCCACGCTGATGCAGCCGGTGGCGGAAAAAATCTTCTTCGCCGGCGAGCATCTGGCCGGTCCGCTGATGCAGACCTGCGGCGGCGCCAGGCTGTCGGGCGAGGCGGTGGCGAGAACGGTCGCCGCCCAGCTTGCGGCAAAAATAGCGACGGCAGGAACGCCGGCCGCCGACAGGCGTTTGGGCGGTATGCCGCTGCGCACTATATCCGGGCCTCATAATTTGAGACCTGGTGATTTGAGACCTGGTGATTCGAGATTGGGATGAAGCTCTTCGATTGCCCGCATTGCGGCCACCGCCTCTATTTCGAGAACGCCCAGTGCCTGAACTGCGCCAGCCCCGTGCTCTACGATCACGGGCATGCGCGCTTCGTGTTGTCTGGCGCCGGCGGCGTTTTCCAGTGCACCAATGCCGACGAGTGCGCCTGCAACTGGATGGCCGAACCTGGCCATGCCTTCTGCCGCGCCTGCGCGCTGAACCAGCTGATCCCGGACCTTTCGGTCGATGGCAACCGCCGTCGCTGGATTCGCGTCGAAGCGGCAAAGAAGCGGGCAATCTATTCGCTGCTCGCCGCCGGGCTGCCAGTCGCACCCAAGCGGAGCGCCGGCGACGAGGCCGGCCTCGCCTTCGACTTTCTCGCCGATCCGATCGGCGGTCCGGGCGGCGCGCGCATCCTGACCGGCCATGACAACGGCCTGATCACACTCAACGTCGCCGAGGCGGACTCGGCCGAGCGCGAAAGACGGCGCGTCGAGATGGGCGAGAACTATCGCACGTTGCTCGGCCATTTCCGCCATGAGCTCGGCCACTATTACTGGGACCGCCTGATCCGCGACGACCCGCAACGGCTTGCCGCCTTCCGCGCATTGTTCGGCAACGAACGCGCCGATTACGAGCAGGCGCTGAAGGCCTACCATGCCAATGGCGCGCCGCCCGACTGGCAGCAGGAGCACATTTCCGCCTATGCCGCGTCCCATCCCTGGGAGGACTGGGCCGAGACATGGGCGCACCATCTGCACATCACCGATACGCTGGAGATGGTGCATGCGCTGAATTTCCCGCTCGGCCGGCTGGAAACCATGGAGGCCAACGACCTGTCGCGGGGCGACACCGGCGGCGAGCTGCAACCGGCGCCGTCGGAACCCGCCGCCGTTCCCGAACCGTTCGAGAAGATCCTGGCCCGCTGGCTGGTGCTGTCGGAAGCGTCCAACTCGATAAACCGCTGCATGGGACTGCCCGACCTCTATCCCTTCGTCATCTCGGAGGTAACGGCACGGAAGCTGGCCTTCGTCCATGACCTGCTGACCGTGGTGAAAGAATCCGGAACAAAACGTGAGCCGGCTGAGGCGTTTTAGCCGGAACGCATGAAGTCCTGTTTCGTTTTCGTTCGCGAGGGACCATCAAAACGGAGCGAAACCATGAAGCGCATACTGTTTCCTGCTGTCGCCGGAGCGCTTGTCGCCATGTCCGGCACAGCCTTGGCCGATACCGCCGTCTCGGCGGTCGCCGATCTCAACATTCGCGCCGGCCCCGGCCCGCAATACCCGGTCATCGGTGTGCTCGCCGCCGGCCAGTCGGCAACGCTCGATGGCTGCATCCAAAACAGCAAATGGTGCACCATAGCCGAGGCCAATGGCCAGGGCTGGATCTATTCCGACTATGTGACGGCCGATTTCGGCGGCAACGAGGTCGTCCTGACCCGGCGCCCGGCCGACGCAGACATTACCATCGTCGAAGCGCCCGCCGATGTCGACGATCCCGACATCTATACCGGAGCAATCGTCGCCGGCGAGCCGATCGAGCCGATCAGGCGGCCGCCGGCCGAAATCCGCACCTATATCGAGACCAACCGGGTCGACCCGGTCTATCTCGAGGGCGAGGTGGTTACCGGCGCGACCTTGCCCGACACCGTCGAGTTGCGCGAGATTCCGGACTATGACTACCGCTATGTCTATGTGAACGGTCAGCCGGCACTGGTCGATCCCGGCACCCGACGCATCATGTACGTCGAGCGCTGACGGTGCCGAACGGGGCAATCGCCTTGGACGAATGACGGAATCCAGGCTCGTTGGAGACCGCCAATGGTCGAAGTCGGCGCTGCCCTCATCGCCGCGCCGGCCCCTTCTCCCCGTATAGTGACGGGGAGAAGGGATCCTTCTTGCAATGCTGGCGGCTAGCGATTGCGCGGAACGACCCGATACATTAGATCATGCGACCCGAAGCACCAGCCTGTGAGTCCGCGTGACGATCAACCCCGCCGCCTTCGAGCGCTACCGGCATACTCCCAACGCCAAGACGACCCTGCCGCGGCTCCTGCTCGGAACGGCGATCGTCGTCCTGTTCTGGGTCGCGACAACCATCGCCGTGCTGTTCGGTGGCGCCTATCTTTTTGTTATCTGGCAGGCATCGTCTGGCGCCCCGATGGAAGGAGGGGCGGTGCAGAATTTCATGGCCTCGCCCGCCGGGATCCTCGCCGCGCTCGCCTCCTTTGCCGGAATCTGGCTCGGCCTGTGGGCTGCCATGCGCTGGGTCCATCGCGAGCCGCTGATGGCGCTGATCGGCACCGGCCGCCGCGTTTCGCGCTCGGGATTTTTCAGGGGATTGGCCGCGGTGCTGGTCACATCGCTGCTCTCCGAGATCCTGCTCTATCTCTTGCAGCCCGAGATTGCGCGCGGTGCGATCGGCCTGTCGTCCTGGCTGCTGTTCCTGATCCCGATCGCCGCGCTGACCCTGGTGCAGACCTCGTCCGAAGAGGTGCTGTTTCGCGGCTATCTCCTCAGGGGCCTGGCCAACCGGTTTCAAAACCCCTTCATCTGGGCGCTGCTGCCAGGACTTCTGTTCACTGCGATGCATTGGAGCCCAAGCTCGACGGCCGCCATCAACGCCTGCGTGCTGGCCTCGATCGCCGCTTTTGCGCTGCTCCTGACGCTTGTGGTCTATGCTACAGGCAATCTCGGCGCGGCCTTCGGCGCCCACCTCGGCAACAATCTGACCGGCTTCCTGCTGATTTCGCATCAGCAAAGCTACAATTCCTTCGCCCTGGTCAACGCCAAGCCGCTCGAAGGCCCCGGCTGGACGACGCTGGACGCCGTCCTCATCGCGGCGATCGGCATCGTCTGCAGCCTATTGACGATCCTGCTGCTGCTGCACCCGAGCTCGCCGCTGAAGGTCGAGCCGGATTTTTCGCACCGCGGCGGCCCAAGCTGATGCGCATCACGCTGGTGGTGCTGCCATAAACCGAACCGGCCCGGTTCAGAGTATTCGGCCCCGCACCTTGACTCCGCGGCCGATTTCCTGTCTACACGCCGCGAATTCCGCGACGAGTATCCCTCCGAGCAAGCCGACCGGGACGCCGAAGCCTGTTTGAGGTGACGTGCTGTAAATAGATCCTGGAGGCCAACATCCGGTAGCGCTGTGCGCCCCCGGGTGCTTTTTGGCTTTGGGCTTTTGCCTGGACGGCTTTGAGTTGGATACTGGGCGCGAACGCATTACCTCTCGGGCATCATCCGGGTGCCAGGGAAAAGGAAAAAGAATGTTTGAATCGCTACAGGAACGTCTTGGTTCGATCCTGAACGGCCTCACCGGCCGCGGCGCCCTGTCCGAGGCCGATGTCTCGGCAGCGCTGCGCGAGGTGCGCCGCGCGCTGCTCGAGGCCGACGTGGCGCTGGAAGTGGTGCGTTCCTTCACCGACAAGGTGCGCGAAAAGGCCGTCGGCGCCGCCGTGCTGAAGTCGATCAAGCCCGGGCAGATGGTCGTCAAGATCGTCCATGACGAGCTGGTCGAGATGCTGGGGGCCGAGGGCGTCGCCATCGACCTCAATGCACCGGCTCCGGTCGTCATCATGATGGTCGGCCTGCAGGGTTCCGGCAAGACCACGACATCGGCCAAGATCGCCAAGCGCCTCACCGAGCGTCAGAACAAGAAGGTCCTGATGGCCTCGCTCGATACGCGGCGTCCCGCCGCGCAGGAGCAGCTCCGTCAGCTCGGTGAGCAGGTCAAGGTCGCCACACTGCCGATCGTCGCGGGCCAGACGCCGGTCGACATCGCCCGCCGCGCCGTGCAGGCGGCAAAGCTCGGCGGTCATGACGTCGTCATCCTCGACACCGCCGGCCGCACCCATATAGACGAGCCGCTGATGGTCGAGATGGCCGACATCAAGATGGTCTCGTCGCCGCACGAAATCCTTTTGGTCGCCGATTCGCTGACCGGCCAGGACGCCGTCAATCTGGCAAAAAGCTTCGATGAGCGCGTCGGTATCACCGGCCTCGTGCTGACCCGCATGGATGGCGACGGCCGTGGTGGTGCGGCACTTTCCATGCGCGCCGTCACCGGCAAGCCGATCAAGCTGATCGGCACCGGCGAGAAAATGGACGGGCTGGAGGAATTCCATCCCAAGCGCATCGCCGACCGCATTCTCGGCATGGGCGACATCATCAGCCTGGTCGAAAAGGCTGCCGAAAACATCGACGCCGAGCAGGCGGCGGCGATGGCCAAGAAGATGCAGTCGGGCAAGTTCGACCTGAACGATCTTGCCGGCCAGCTTCAGCAGATGTCGAAGATGGGCGGCATGGGCGGCATCATGGGCATGATGCCGGGCATGGGCAAGATGAAGGACCAGATGGCCGCCGCCGGTCTCGACGACAAGATGTTCGGCCGCCAGCTCGCCATCATCTCATCGATGACCAAGGCCGAGCGCGCCAACCCGGATATTCTGAAGCATTCGCGCAAGAAGCGCATCGCTGCAGGCTCCGGCACCGATGCGGCCGAGATCAACAAGCTCCTGAAGATGCACCGCGGCATGGCCGACATGATGAAGGCGATGGGCGGCAAGGGCAAAGGCGGTGGCCTGATGCGTGGCATGATGGGTGGCCTGGCCCAGAAGATGGGGCTCGGCGGCATGATGCCAGGGGGCATGGGTGGCCCGGGCGGCATGATGGGCGGCGGCATGCCGGACCTGTCCAAGATGGATCCCAAGCAACTCGAAGCCTTGCAGAAGCAGACACAGGCAGCCGGCCTCGGCGGCATGAAGGGTCTTCCCGGTGGCCTCCCAGGTGGCGGTGGTCTGCCTGGGCTGCCCGGCGGCATGAAGCTTCCTGGCCTGCCGGGATCCGGCGGCGGGCTGCCAATGCTTGGCAAGAATGGGCTTGGCAAGAATGGGCTTGGCAAGAATGGGCTCGGCAAGAACGCCCCTGGCAAGAAGAAGTGAGGGCGCCATGAACGAAGAGAAGGACATGGCCGACGCACGCGCGGCGCTGGTCGACTACCGCGCCTCGATCGACAACATCGACGCAGCGCTCATCCACATGCTGGCCGAGCGTTTCCGCTGCACCAAGGCGGTCGGCGAGCTGAAGGCGTCGCACGGCCTGCCGCCGGCCGATCCGGCGCGCGAGCAGCAGCAGATCGCCCGCCTTCGCCAACTGGCGAAGGACGCCCATCTCGACCCGGATTTCGCGGAGAAATTCCTGAACTTCGTCGTCCGCGAAGTGATCCGGCATCACGAGCATATCGCCGCATCCAACGGCGTAACGAAAACCGGCTGAGGACCAGTGCATGTCGCCCAAAAGTGCGTAGCGGTTTTGGGACAACGACGTGCATTAAGACAACAGTCATAAACCCGAAAATCAGAGTTTTAGGAGAAAAGAAATGCCTTTGAAAATCCGACTGGCCCGTGCGGGCTCGAAGAAGCGTCCCTATTACCACGTCGTCGTCGCCGACGCCCGTTCGCCGCGCGACGGCCGTTTCATCGAGTCGCTCGGCTCGTGGAACCCGCTGCTGCCCAAGCACGGCGAGCGGGTCAAGGTCGACGCCGACCGCGTCAAGCATTGGCTCTCGCACGGCGCCCAGCCGACCGACCGCGTGCTGCGCTTCCTCGACGAGGCCGGCATCGCCAAGCGTGAGGCCCGCTCCAATCCGAAGAAGGCCGAGCCCGGCAAGAAGGCGCAGGAGCGCGCCGCACTTCTGAAGAAGGCGCAGGACGATGCCGCTGCCGCTGTGGCCGCTGCAGCAGCCGCGCCGGCCGAGGCGGAAGCCGCGACCGCCGAATAATCCGCTTCTTATCGCCTACGGAACGGCGGGCGCTTTTGTCCGCCGTTTTGCTGTCTCGTCGGAGCCATGACGCGGCCCGATCAATAGCCTGCCGGGCAGCGGGCGATGTAGACGCGCCCATAGCGATCGCGATAGCGGCACCGGCCGGGTTCGGTAGCACGACCGATCAGTGCGCCGGCGACGGCGCCGACAGCACCACCAACAACAGCTCCCTCCACCGGGTCATTTGCAACGGCAGCGCCGACAGCAGCGCCACCCAGGCCACCGACCGCGGCGCCCTGTTCTGTCCGGGAACAGGCTGCGAGCGAAGTTGCCAATACCATCAGGACTACCAGTTTCTTCATCGTCGCTCCTCCCAAAAGGGGGTTTTCCGTCCTCGCCCCACATCGTCTAACTCGCAACCGGGCGATTTGATCCAAGGACAAGGAAGAAGGGTGGCGGCAGACAGCGCCCTCTCTGGCGCGACCGCCCTCGAAAGGCTTTTGACGTCGCCGCTATCGGCTGAACGGGATCAGCGCGCGCACCTCGGGATTGCGCAGGAAAAGGCCGCCCCACAGAATGAGGCCGAGATAGACGCCGAACAATGTGTGCGAGAACGGCGGGCTGCCAAGACGCGCGCGGGTCGCGATGGCGCCGCCGAGATAGGCGGTGAGCAGGACGGCGCCGAGCACCGAGGTGCGCGGTACCGCATAGAGCGCGGTCGAGACCAGCCCGATGATGCCGAGCATGCGCGAGACATCGGGATCGGCCGGCCAGCCGAGTTGCACCATGGTCTGGGTAACGATATCGAGCGGCGGCAGCTTGATGACGCCGTCGAAGATCATGAACAGCACGATGAGGGCGCTGAGCCCGCGGCCGGTCCACAGCGCGCCCGGCGTGACGGATGCAGTTTGAGACATGGTCATTGTCCTCCGGTTGTTTCGAGCCCTCTTGGCGAGGGTCGAACCAAGGACGCGGCGTGAGGCGGCGATCCGACACGCCTACGATCTTTTGAGCGTACGGCGCCTGCCATGAGCGCGGGAACAAACCCTCAGGAAAAATAGAACTTTTCGGCAGGGATCATTTTCGGCGGCGCCTCGCCGAGCGCCTCGAACACCGAGATTTCACAGACGCGGCACAGGCCGTCGAGGGCGAGATCGTTGGCCTCGGTGCCGAACGGGTCCTCGAGTTCCTCTGAAAGCGCGTCGAGGCCGAAGAAGGTGTAGGCGATCAGCGCCGTGAACAGCGGCGTCGCCCAGCCGGCAGTCGATGCGAGCCCAAACGGCAGCAGCAGGCAGAAGATATAGGCGGTGCGCTGCAACAGCAGCGTGTAGGCAAACGGAAGCGGTGTTCCCATGATGCGCTCGCAGCCGGCCTGCGCTGCGGCGATTTGCGACAGGCGCTCGTCGAGGATGCGGTAGCCCATGACGTCTATCGCGCCGGCCCTGTACAACGCGGCGGCTCGCTCGCCCATCCGCCGCAGCATGGCATCTGGCGGGTTGGCCAGCTTGGCAGCACTTTCGGCCTCTTCACCGATGAACGCACGTGCGTCGCTCGTGGCATCGACCCGCCGAAGAAGGCCGCGCAGGAAGTGGCAGAAGGCGATCGCCTCCATCAACAGCCCGCGCAGCTCGACCCGATCCCCGATCAACCCGGTGCTGGCGCGCGCCAGATTGCGAATGTCGAAGACAAGCTGGCCCCACAGCTTGCGCGCCTCCCACCAGCGGTCATAGGCGGCATTGTTACGGAAGCCGAGATAGATCGACAGCGCCACACCGAGCAAGGCGAGCGGCGCCGGCCCGGCATTGCCGAGGTCAAGCCCCAGCGCCCCGACCGCCAGCACCACCAGCGCGCCATAGATGCCGAAGCCGAAGATCTGCGGCAGGATGCGCGGCACCACCGAGCCGCGCATGATGAAGAACAGATGCAGGAATCCCGGGCGCGGGCGAACGATCATCGAAACCCCTTTCACGGACTGGCCATGATCCTGATCGGTTCCATTGTGTGACGCAATACACCCACAAGCCCAGCCGCCAGCGACATGGCAATGTCGTCTTGCCGGTTTGAGGGCAGAGCAGAGCCAGAGGTGATGCGGCCAGATGCGACCTAATCTGAGACGCCGGTCCCGCCCGTCATCCGCCTGCCGGCATCCCGGCCCTTCGCTATCGCTACGGGCGTTCGTCGTTCGGAAAGCCAAGCAATTGGCTTTCCGTCCGCTTCGCGGACCACATCTCACTCCCGTGAACGGGGAGAAGGGAGCTAACGGCCGAAGGCCGAGCCCGCGACTGCGGGCCGCCGGTTGTCCGGCGCCCCCGCGGAGGGCCCGCCGCGGCAGCGGCGATACGGCCCGTGAGCGAGAATCAAGCCGCCTTCTTCTTCGGTTGGATCAGCCCGCGCTCGATCAGCAATTCGGCGATCTGCACTGCGTTGAGTGCGGCGCCCTTGCGCAGATTGTCGGAGACGATCCACATCGACAGGCCGTTGTCGACGGTCGAATCCTCGCGGATGCGCGAGATGAAGGTGGCGTCCTCGCCGGCCGAGTCCAGCGGCGTGATGTAGCCACCGTCCTCGCGCTTGTCGAGAACCTGGCAGCCTGGCGCCTCGCGCAGGATTTCGCGTGCTTCCTCGGCGGTGATCGGCTTTTCGAACTCGATATTGACCGCTTCCGAATGGCCGATGAACACCGGCACGCGCACGCAGGTCGCCGTCAGCTTGATCTTGGGGTCGAGCATCTTCTTGGTCTCGGCGACCATCTTCCATTCTTCCTTGGTGAAGCCGTCGTCGAGGAAGACGTCGATGTGCGGGATGACATTGAAGGCGATGCGCTTGGTGAACTTCTTGACGTCGACCTGGTCGGCGACGAACACCGCGCGGGTCTGCGTGAACAACTCGTCCATGCCTTCCTTGCCGGCGCCGGACACCGATTGATAGGTGGCGACGACGACACGCTTGATGGTGGCGAGGTCATGCAGCGGCTTCAGCGCCACGACCAGCTGCGCCGTCGAGCAGTTCGGATTGGCGATGATGTTCTTGCGCGTGAACAGCGAAATCGCGTCCGGGTTCACTTCCGGCACGATCAGCGGCACGTCCTGGTCATAGCGGAAGGCCGACGAATTATCGATGACGACGCAGCCCTGCTTGCCGATCTTCGGCGACCATTCCTTCGAAACGTTGCCGCCGGCCGACATGATGCAGATGTCGGTATCGGAAAAATCATATTGGTCGAGCGCCCTGACCTTCAGCGTGCGATCGCCGAACGACACTTCCGTGCCCTGGCTGCGCCGCGAGGCCAGCGCCACCACCTCGCTCACCGGAAAGCCGCGCTCTTCCAGTATGTTGAGCATTTCCCGACCCACATTGCCCGTGGCGCCGACGATTGCAGCCTTGAAACTCATCGAAATCTCCTGTCCTCTCCGCTCGGTTTTTTTGGAGAAAACCCGCCGGCCGATGCGGGTTTCAACCCCCGGGCCGGACCCGGGAGAGGGTGGTTAGGCCAAGGGAATCAGACCGTCTTAGTGGTCGTTTTACCGGTTTTTTTGGCCAAGAACGTGGTTTTGCTGGAACGAGCAGACGCGCCGAAACGCCCGGCCCAATGGTTCGCATTGCGGCCGGGGACGTCGAAGGCAAGAAGCGCCATCAAAAGGCCGCGCATCGAAACTACCCCATTCGGTGCCGGCTTTTACGCGGTTTGCGTAAAGAGTCAATCGCGGCGGGCGAGGCGGCTTGCCCTGTACAATGGCGGCGGCGCGAAGTACGAACGATTGGATCGTTTGGCTCGTGGCGCTCCTGGCGCTCGCCGCCCCATTGCCGGGCATAAAAGAATCCGAATTCCGAAAGAGTGAAATGTCCAATTTCGAAGCATTTGTCCCCGCGCTGGCAAAGGCGCTGGAAAAACGCGGCTATGTCGAGCTGACGCCGGTGCAGAAGGCGGTACTCGAGCTCGGGCAGGCCGATGCGCTGGTTTCCGCCCAGACCGGCTCCGGCAAGACCGTCGCCTTCGGGCTGGCTCTGGCGCCGACCCTTCTCGACGGCGCCGAGCGCTTTTCCCATGCCGCCGCACCGCTGGCGCTGGCCGTGGCGCCGACGCGGGAGCTCGCTTTGCAGGTGACGCGCGAGCTCGAATGGCTCTACGAACTGACCGGCGCAGCGATAGCGTCCTGCGTCGGCGGCATGGACATGCGCACCGAGCGCCGCACGCTGGAGCGCGGCGCCCATATCGTTGTCGGCACGCCCGGCCGGCTGCGCGACCACATCACCCGCAATTCGCTCGACATGTCTGAACTGAAGGCAGTGGTGCTGGACGAGGCCGACGAGATGCTCGATCTCGGCTTTCGCGAGGATCTGGAATTCATCCTCGACGCCGCGCCGGCCGAGCGCCGCACCTTGATGTTTTCGGCCACCGTGCCGCGCTCCATCGCTACGCTGGCCAAGGGCTACCAGCGCGATGCGGTGCGCATCTCGGCCGCCGGCGAGGAAAAGCAGCATCTCGACATCGAATACCGGGCGCTGAGCGTGGCCCAGGCCGACCGGGAAAATGCCATCATCAACGTGCTGCGCTATTACGAGGCGAAGAACGCACTGGTGTTCTGCAACACGCGCGCTGCCGTCAATCACCTGACCGCGCGCTTCAACAACCGCAACTTTTCCGTCGTCGCGCTTTCGGGCGAGCTGAGCCAGAACGAGCGCAGCCACGCGCTGCAGGCGATGCGCGACGGCCGCGCCAAAGTCTGCATCGCCACCGACGTGGCGGCGCGCGGCATTGACCTACCCAACCTCGAACTGGTGATCCACGCCGACCTGCCGACCAATCCGGAGACGCTGCTGCACCGAAGCGGGCGGACGGGACGGGCGGGACGCAAGGGTGTCAGCGCGCTGATCGTGCCCAACAATGCCCGCAGGCGCACCGAACGGCTGCTGCAAAGCGCTGGCCTTGCGGCGACATGGGCAAGCCCGCCTTCGGCCGACGACGTCCTGCGCCGCGACGACGAGCGCATCCTCGCCGACCCGGTTTTCAGCGAGCCTGTGACGGATGATGAACGCGGCTTCATCAATGCGCTTCTTGAGCAGCATGGCCCCGATCAGGTGGCCGCCGCCTTCGTGCGTCTGTGCCGCTCCAGCCGCTCGGCGCCCGAGGATCTTTTAGACGTCGCTCCGTTCACGCCGTCGGGAGCCAGGCCCTCTGGCGATAGATCTACCCGTCGCGACGAGGCGCCAGGCCGGCGCGACGACTTCGGCGACAGCGTCTGGTTCTCGCTGTCGGTGGGACGCAGGCAGAATGCCGAGCCGCGCTGGTTGATCCCGATGCTGTGCCGGACCGGCGGCATCTCCAAGCGCGAGATCGGCGCCATCAAGATGCAGCCGGAGGAAACCTTCGTGCAGATCGCGGCGGATTGGGCCGACCGGTTTCTCCAGGCAATCGGCCCGGACCGCAAGCTGCAGAACAACATCGCAGTGAAGCGGCTGGACGGCACGCCCGACCTGTCGCGGGCCGGCTATCAGGAGCCACGGCCGGACAAGAAGCCGCACCGCGGCAAGCGGACGTTCGACCAGAACGCGCCCAAATTCGAGAAGCGCGCACCGTCAGCCGATCAGCGCCCCGCCGCATTCGAGGCAAAACCCTGGGCCGGGAAACAGAGCAAGCCGAAATTCGACAAGGCCGGACCCGCCAAGAGCAAGAAAGCGAAGAAGCGGCCGGCTTAGCGATTTGCTGGCATCGTTGGCTTGTCATGGCCTGCAAGGGGCTGTCCCTCGCCAAGGCAATCGATGCAGGTCTGCGCCGCCCCTCATCCGCCTGCCGGCACCTTCTCCCCGTAAACGGGGAGAAGACCGCTGGCCGCAGCCTCGGCGTTCTTTCCGCGACGCTCGCGATTGGCGAGGCCGGCGATGACAGCGTCCTTCTCCCCGTCACTATACGGGGAGAAGTGCCCGGCAGGGCGATGAGGGGCGGCGCAGACTCCGACGATTGGTGGTCTTCAACACGAGTGGCGCGCTATCTTTTGTCTGAAGCGATGCTCCCGCGCCCGCACCCCTTGCGGTCTGCCGCAACTTTGAACAGTCTGGCCAGCGGGACGAGGGCAGGACATGCGCGGCGAAGTTCTTCACTACGACGAGGACCAAGGTTTCGGCTTCATCACCGGAGTCGACGGCAACCGTTACACCTTCGCGCGCGAGGATCTGCGCCGAGAGGCGACGATAGGCAGGGGCACGGTTATCGAGTTCCAGCCGGCTGGCGGACGGGCACGCGACGTTTTTTCGATCCGTGCCCAGGCTGCCAGTCCGCCTGCCGCAACCGCCGCTCCGTCTCAAACCGGCAATGCGCCGGTGGCGCCGCAACATTTCGGCCGTTTCGCTGAAAGTCGTCCCGCTTCGGCTGCCGGATTGTGGGATTATTTCTGGCGGGGCCTGACTGACAATTACTTCAATTTCTCCGGCCGTGCCCGCCGCAAGGAATATTGGGGCTATTGCCTGTTCTGGACGATCGCGCTGATCGTGGTCGTCGGCGTTGGCCTCTTCATCGACGACGCCATGGGCCATCTTGACGAATTGCCGGCAGTGACGGTCGGCTTTTGCGGCGCGTTTGTGCTGGCGACAATCCCGCCTTGGATCGGACTGAACGTGCGTCGCCTGCACGACATCGGCCTGACCGGCTGGCTTTTCCTCGTGGTGTTCATCCCGACGATCGGCTGGCTGATCATCCTGGTCTTCGCGCTGATCCCGACGCAGGCCCGTGAAAATCAGTGGGGCCCGGTGCCGGTGGGCGTCAGGGCCTAGCTGCTCGACACAGCGATTTTGAGGGGGCTGGAAGCCGGGCGGACGTCGACCGCCACAGGGTCAGCCCAGGAACCTGGCGATGATCGCGTCGCCCATCTCAGTGGTGCCGACCTCGGTCATCCCAGGGGAAAGAATATCGCTGGTGCGCAAGCCCTGGTCGAGCACGGCGGCGATGGCGCTTTCCAGGCGATCGGCCTCGGCGACCATGCCGAAGGAATAGCGCATGCACATGGCGAAGGAGGCGATCATGGCGATCGGGTTGGCGATGCCCTTGCCCGCAATGTCGGGCGCCGAACCGTGCACCGGTTCGTAGAGCGCCTTGCGCTTCTTCGTCCTGGCATCCGGCGCGCCGAGCGACGCCGACGGCAGCATGCCGATCGAGCCGGTCAGCATGGCGGCGATGTCGGACAGCATGTCGCCGAACAGATTGTCGGTGACGATGACGTCGAATTGTTTCGGCCAGCGCACCAGCTGCATGCCGCCGGCATCGGCCAGCATGTGGTCGAGCTTGACGTCGGCATATCTGGCCTTGTGGGTCTGCGTGACGACCTCGTTCCACAGCACGCCCGACTTCATGACGTTGCGCTTTTCCATCGAGGTGACGTGGTTCTTGCGCGTCCGTGCCAGTTCGAAGGCGACGCCCGAGATGCGCTCGATCTCGAACGTGTCGTAGACCTGGGTGTCGATGCCGCGCTTCTGGCCGTTGCCGAGATCGACGATCTGCTTCGGCTCGCCGAAATAGACGCCGCCGGTGAGCTCGCGCACGATCAGAATGTCGAGCCCTTCGACCACCTCCTGCTTGAGCGAGGAGGATGCCGCCAGCGCCGGATAGCAGATGGCCGGCCTGAGATTGGCGAACAGCTCCATGTCCTTGCGCAGCCGCAGCAGTCCGGCTTCCGGGCGCACTTCATAAGGCACCGCATCCCATTTCGGCCCGCCGACGGCGCCGAACAGCACCGCGTCGGCAGCCATCGCCTTGGCCATGTCGGCATCGGAAATCGCCGCGCCATGCGCGTCATAGGCGCAGCCGCCGACCAGCCCCTCATCGGTGACAAAACCGCTGTCGAGCGTGTCGTTCATGGCGGCGATCAGCTTCTTCACCTCGGCCATCGCCTCGGGGCCGATGCCGTCGCCGGCGAGCAGGAGAAGATTTTTCGAAGCCATCGGAACCGTCCTAACTGTGGCGCATGAAATCGGAATCGATTTCGGAAAGGATCATGCGCAGAACCAAAATTCTACAGCGTCCTTTGGGCGTCCAAAAGGACGCGCGGCGCTGTCGTGAGCCGCGGCCTTGCTAAACGCCAAGCGGCTGGCGCGCAAGCTTTTGGTTCAGAGCATCTTTGGCGGATCATTGGCGCCCCGCTGGCGTCGCACAAGCTTCTGCAGCGCCGCCGCGCTCAGGCCGTGCGCTTGAGCGCCGTCACTTCGATCTCGATCTTCATTTCCGGCTTGTTGAGCTGGCAGACGATCATCGTCGCCGCCGGCCTGATGTCGCCAAAAGCCTCGCCGAGGATCGGAAAGACGATGTCGACGAAAGCCGCGTCGGTGATGTAGTAATGCGCCCGCACCACATCGGCCATCTCGAAGCCGCCGTCCTGCAACGCCTTGGCAATCGTCGCCAGGCAATTGCGCATCTGCGCCTCGACCGTCTCCGGCATCGACATGGTCGTATAGTCGTAGCCGGTCGTTCCGGAAACGAAACACCAGTCGCCCTGTACCACGGCGCGTGAATAGCCAGCGGCCTTCTCGAAGGGCGAGCCGGTGGAGATCAGTATTCGCATGGTTCCCTCGCATATTCTTCAGGCGATATTGAGCTGAAGAGGTGTCGTCCGGCCATGGGCCAGACGGGGTGGATCGACAGTGCAAAACCGTTATAGGCCGGGACGTCGGCCTTGCATTCGATCTGCGCAGCGAGAGGCAATAGCGGCCTAACGGGAAAGGAGTCTACCGATGGATACCGAAATGTTCGATTTGAAGGCGCTCACCACGCTCATGAACGCGCTACGGCGGTTCAATCAGTTCGATCCGAAGATGCAGGTCTCAACAATCTTGGCTCTACTGGAAATAGCTGCGGCGAATGCACGGCATGAGAACATTTCGGTTCAGGACATTGAGAGGAACGTCGGCATCAAGTCCGGCGCCGCCTCCCGCAATGCCTATTATTGGGGTGAGGGCCACCAGGAAATGACCGGTGGCCACCAGATGATCACCATCGGTTTCGGCGCTGATCGCCGGAAGCGCTCACTTGCGCTGACCAACAAGGGGAGGGCATTCATCAACGATCTGGTCAGAGGCGTAAAGGCATATGGCGAGAAATCGGGTTAACCGCTGGCATGCCGACTTGGTGATCGACGGGTGCGCCGCAGGAATCCAAACAAAGAATCCGGCTTTGGCCGGGTTCTAGATATCTGGCTAGCTTTTACGATTACGCGCCGCCAGCGTCCGCAACCTCAGCGCATTGAGGCGGATGAAGCCTTCGGCGTCCTTTTGGTCGTAGGCGCCGCGGTCGTCCTCGAAGGTGACCAGCGCGTCGGAATAGAGCGTCTTCTTCGACTTGCGGCCGGTGACGATGACGTTGCCCTTGTAGAGCTTCAGCCGCACCATGCCTTCGACGTCTTCCTGGCTCTTGTCGATCATCGCCTGCAGCATCAGGCGCTCGGGCGCGAACCAGAAGCCGTTGTAGATCAGCTCGGCGTAGCGCGGCATGAACTCGTCCTTGAGGTGAGCGGCGCCACGATCCAAGGTGATCGATTCGATCGCCCGGTGGGCTGATATCAGTATGGTGCCGCCGGGGGTCTCGTAGACGCCGCGCGATTTCATGCCGACGAAACGGTTCTCGACAAGGTCGAGCCGGCCGATGCCGTTGTCGCGGCCGAGATCGTTGAGTGCGGCCAGCATCGTCGCCGGCGACAGTTTTTTGCCGTCGAGCGCGATCGGATCGCCCTTCAGGAATTCGATTTCGATCTCGGTGACCTTGTCCGGCGCATCCATCGGCGAGATGGTGCGCTGATGGACGAATTCCGGCGGCTCGCTCCACGGGTCTTCCAGCACTTTGCCCTCGGAAGACGAATGCAGCAGGTTGGCGTCGACCGAAAACGGCGCGTCGCCCCTCTTGTCCTTCGGCACCGGGATCTGGTGCTGCTCGGCGAAGTTGATCAGGTCGGTGCGCGACTTGAACGACCAGTCGCGCCATGGCGCGATGACCTTGATGTCGGGATGAAGCGCATAGGCCGAAAGCTCGAAACGGACCTGATCGTTGCCCTTGCCGGTGGCGCCATGCGCAATCGCATCGGCGCCGGTTTCTTTTGCGATCTCGACCAGGTGCTTGGAAATCAGCGGGCGGGCGATCGAGGTGCCGAGCAAATAGGTGCCTTCATAGACGGCATTGGCGCGAAACATCGGGAAGACGAAGTCGGAAACGAACTCCTCGCGGACATCCATGATGCGGATGTCCTTGATGCCCATCATCTCGGCCTTGCGCCGCGCCGGCTCCAACTCGCCGCCCTGGCCGAGATCGGCGGTGAAGGTGACCACCTCGGCGCCAAGCTCGGTCTTCAGCCATTTCAGGATGATGGAAGTGTCAAGGCCGCCGGAATAGGCGAGCACGACCTTCTTGACGGTTTTTGCTTTCGACATTTGGCTGTTCCGCGACAGGGTTCTTCTCGGGCGAGGTATCACGGCCTTTCCGGGCTGCGCAAGAGACGAACGGTGATCAGGCCGCCGGCGAAGCTGCCGATCTCCCCCGCAAGGGCCGCAAGGGGGAGATCGGATGTCGCTGCGCCTTCGCCAACTACCAACGGACATCGCTGTTTCGACTCGCTAGATCAGACGCCGCGCTGGCGAGAAGCTGGCGTCTACAAGGCACCTGCGCTATAGGCTGCGCCTTACTTTATCCAGGGGCCGCAGATGTCCTTCATTCCCGACACCACCACGCTGATCCAGTTCGCCATCGCCACCGTGATCCTGGCGATCACGCCGGGGCCCGACATGACGCTGTTCGTGTCGCGCACGCTGAGCCATGGCCGCGCCACCGGCTTTGCCTCGATGGCCGGCGCGCTGTTCGGTACGCTGATCCACACCACGCTGGTGGTGGTCGGCATCTCGGCGCTGATCGTCGCCTCGCCGATGTCTTTCCTGGCCCTGAAGATCTTCGGCGCCGGCTATCTCGTCTTCCTGGCGTGGCAGGCGATCACCAAGGGATCGGCGTTCTCACCCGAGAAGAAAAGCGGGCCGGAGATTTCACTGTTTCGCGCCTGGGCGGCAGGGCTCGGCGTCAATCTGCTCAACCCGAAGATCATCCTGTTCTTCATGACCTTCCTGCCGCAGTTCGTCTCGGCCCATGATCCTAACGCGCCTGGAAAGCTGTTCTTCCTCGGGGCGATGTTCGTCGTTTTGTCGATCCCGGTAACAGCGCCGATGGTCTTTGCGGCAGAAAAGTTCTCGACCGCGATGAAAGCAAGCCCGCGGGTAACGCGCGCCGTCGATTATCTGTTCGCCGGGGTGTTTTCGGCCTTTGCGCTCAAGATTCTGACCGCCCAGGCGAAGTAGACCTTCCGGCTTGGCGCCAGCTTCCGGCCGAGCGCCCGGCGCTCAGCCAGTAGAAAATGCCGCCGACCATGCCGCTGCCGATCACGGCAGCGACGACGCGCGGGTCGGTGATCTCGAAATTGGCGTCGGCAGTCTGGTGGACGAAGCCGAGGAAGACCGCCGCGACCGCTGCGCCCGCCAGCGCATAGAACAGCCAGTCGCGCCGTCCGAGGATCTCCGAGACGAGAATCGCCACCGCTGCCGGCATGAAGGCGAAATAGGCGACGAACAGCGCAACGAAGGGAACAGAAAACCACAGCGAGGCGGTCGCCGCCGGCTGCGCATGCTCCGGCGTGTAGCCTAGCGACGCCAGAAACATGATGTTGAGGAAGGCGCTGGCGGCCAGCGCGGCGACGCCATAGCCGATCAGGATGATGGCGAAGCGGATGAGGTAGGCGACAAGGCGATTCACGCCTCGCCGTGCCCCGCGATCATCATTGCTTCCAGGGCGAGCCGATCGACCTTGCGCATGCGCTCGGACTCCGACTTGAGCTGGCCGCAGGCGGCGAGGATATCGCGGCCGCGCGGCGTGCGGATCGGCGAGGCATAGCCGGCATTGTTGATGTAGTCGGCGAACTTCTCGATCGTCTCCCAGTCCGAGCACTGGTAGTTGGTGCCCGGCCACGGATTGAACGGGATCAGATTGATCTTGGCCGGAATGCCCTTGAGCAGCTTGATCAGCCCCTTGGCATCCTCGATCGAATCGTTGACGTCCTTCAGCATCACATATTCGAAGGTGATGCGGCGGGCGTTCGACAGGCCGGGATAGGCGCGGCAGGCGGCGATCAGCTCTTTCAAGGGATATTTCTTGTTGATCGGCACCAAAAGGTCGCGCAGATCGTCGTTGGTGGCGTGCAGCGAGATCGCCAGCATGACGCCGATCTCCTCGCCGGTGCGGAAGATCTCCGGCACGACGCCGGAAGTCGACAGCGTGATGCGTCTCTTCGACAGCGAAAGCCCGTCGCCGTCGGACGCGATCAGCAGCGCCTTCTTCACCGCCTCGAAATTGTAGAGCGGCTCGCCCATGCCCATCATGACGATGTTGGACACTTTCCGGCCCTCGGCCGGAACGACGGCGCCATCAGGCGTGTCGCGGTCGGGGAAATCGCCGAGCCGGTCGCGGGCGGTCAGTAGCTGAGCGAGGATTTCCTCTGCGGTCAGGTTGCGCACCAGCTTCTGCGTGCCGGTGTGGCAAAAGGAGCAGGTCAGCGTGCAACCGACCTGTGAGGAGATGCAGAGCGTGCCGCGGCCTTCTTCGGGAATGTAGACGGTTTCGATCTCGACCGGCCGGCCGGCACCGCGCGGCGGAAAGCGAAACAGCCATTTGCGCGTGCCGTCGGAGGAAATCTGCTCCTCGACGATCTCGGGCCTGGCGACGGTAAAATGCTTGCCGAGCTCGGCGCGCAGATCCTTGGAGATGTTGAACATGCCGGCAAAGTCGGAGACGCCGCGCACATACATCCAGTGCCAGAGCTGCTGGGCGCGCATCCTGGCCTGGCGCTCGGGCACGATGCCTGATGCAACGAGGGCAGCGCCAAGCTCGGCCCGGGTCAGGCCGATCAGCGAGGGTTTTTCGGCCGGCGTGGCGCGGGCGCGCAACGCATCACGGGCGCCCTCGGTGGTAAGGTCGAATGAAAGGGTCATTGTTGCGCCAATATAAGCGATTTACGGCCGATTACAGCATCGTGCCCGAAATGAAGCGCGGCGCATAGCACAGCTTTACGGCGGAGTCATGCAGGGGCGATCTTTACCTTCTCCCACAACAAGGGGAGAAGCGAGAGCCGCGCCAGGCACGGCCCGGCCGCTCATTCAAGCCCGGCTTTGGCTATTTGCACCTGGCGATGGACGACAGCGCCGCCGAAATGCCTTTCAGCGAAAAGACATAGGTCGTGGTGTTGCCGCGGCCGGACTTCGCCTGCACCTTCATGTCGCTGCCAGTCTTCATCGCGGCGATCAGCACCGGCTCCTCGGCGGCGTTTTCGACCCAGGCCGACTTGCCACGGGTGAACATCGAAAAGCTCTTGCCGTCGATGGTGACGGTGGCCTTGGAGTTTTCCTGGAAATTGTAGCCGGCGATGAATTGCGGCTCGTAAGACACTTGCTGTCCCGGCCGCTGGCTGACGAAGAAGAACATGTCGCCATGGTCAAGCGTCGGCGGCTGCTTGTCGGTCGGCACGGTCAGCACATAGCAAACCTTGCCGCCCGACGCCTGGTAGCTGTAGGTGCCCCAGGCATTGTGCTGGCCGATCTTGGTTGCCGACTGCGCCAGAGCCGGCGCTGTCATGGCCACCAGTGCCAGGCTCGAAATTGTAGCAATCAATCCGCGCATCGCTTTTCCCATATATGGTGCGGAGGCAGGCCGGCTCAGCGTCCTGCCCGTCGCTTCATTTTGATTTAATCTGGGTTACCAAACGGTGAACTTCCTTTGGGAAAAGGACATCCACCCCAGGAAACCGCCGCCATCCTTGCGCCCGTCGCTCGAAAGCGGCAGTTGCAACGTCCCTTTCGCGACTTGGATGCCACGAAAGCGGCAAGAGTTTGACTTTTCTGCCTTATCGACGGCTCAGCCGTTGTCGGCAATCGCCTGCTTGGCGGCGAGCCGATGCGCTGATGTGATGTGGGCTTTGACGGTGGTGATCGCGGCGGTCAGCACGGCGATGTCGTCGGTAAAGCCCAGTCCGAAGACGAAGTCGGGGATGACGTCAGCCGGCAGCACGAAATAGCCGAGCGCCGCCACCAGGATGCCCTTGGCGCGCAGCGGCGTGTTCTTGTCCATGGCGCAGTAATAGGCGGCGACCAGCTCTTCCATGAACGGGATCTGCCGGGCAGCCCGCTTGGCCGTGCGCCAGAATTTCTCGCGCACTTCCACCTCGTCGCCCGGCTTGCCGCCAAAGCCGAAGAAATCAAAACCTGATTTTTGCGCCATCAGTCTCTCCTAACGAGGCTACGCATGGCGTTCCACGCGCGCCTGCCAGCGGAAAATGTGGTGAAAGCTCCAGTCCACTACAAGAGCTCGGCCGTTCCCCGGCCTGAAAATCGGGGCTACCGCGTCGACAGATCTCCAACGACCTGACCGAAATAGCGGTTCATCGTCCTAGCCAGTTCGAAGTCGAGCGCGGTCAGGCCGCCGGCATCATGGGTGTTCAGCGTCACGTTCACGGTGTTGTAGACGTTCGACCAGTCGGGGTGATGGTCGATCTTCTCCGCCGCCAGAGCGACGCGGGTCATGAAGGCGAAGGCTTCGGAAAAATCGCTGAAGGTGAAGCTGCGCGCGATCGAGCCGCCATCCTCGGCCAGCGACCAGCCGTCGAGCCCGGCCAGCGCCTCGGCGACCGCCTCACTGCTCAGTTTCTCTCTCGCCATGGTCGTTTCCCGTGCTATCTGGATTTGCAGTCTTCAGCATAGTGCCGGATCGATGAGCGCAAAGCCGATAAAATCCATTCTCTTCGTCTGTCTCGGCAATATCTGCCGCTCGCCACTGGCCGAGGGCGTGCTGCGCGCCGTCCTGGCCGAGCGCGGCCTCGATCGGGATATCCTGCTCGATTCGGCCGGGACCAGCGACTGGGAAGCCGGCTCGGCACCCGACCCGCGCTCGATCTCGATCGCAGAGCGGCACGGCGTCGATATTTCCGGACAGACGGCGCGCAAACTGGCGCCGGACGATTTTTCGCGTTTCGACCTCATTCTCGCCATGGACCGATCGAATCTCCGGGATCTTAAAGCGCTGGTGCCTGCCGCCATGCGCGACCGGGTCCGTCTGTTCCTCGAGTTCGCCGAGGGAAGGGTAGGCGACGTGCCGGACCCCTATCGGCAGGGGCCGGAGGCGTTTGCCTCAGTCTACCGCATGATCCGCGAAGCGTCGGAGGCGCTGGCGACGCGGCTCGAGGCACGGCTGTCGGCGCCCGACAGCGGCCAGGCCTCCTCGACGATGTAGGGTCCGCCGCCGACCGAATCGCGCGACGACATCAGGACGAAGCGGCCGACACGGAAGGGCAGCGTCGAAAAATTGCCGCGCGCCGAAAGATACTGGGCGACGTCGAGCGGGCTCGAATTGCGCAACCTGGCCAGCGTCACATGCGGCATGAATTTGCGCGGGTCGGCGGGGATGCCGAGGCGTTGGCAGATGCGCTCGATCTCGGCTTGCAGCGCCGCAAGATCGGGCGAGGCGGAGACGCCGGCCCACACCGCGTGCGGTTTCTTCTGGCCGAAGGCGCCGACGCCGGACAGTGTCAGCGCGAAGGAAGGGCGGTGGACGCGGTCGAGTGCGTTGGCGATCTCGTCGGCGACATGGCCCTCGACGTCGCCGATGAAGCGCAGCGTCATATGGTAGTTCTCGACGTCGATCCAGCGGGCCCGGGGCAGGCCGCCCCGGAGCAGGGACAGCGAAAGGGCGGCGTCACGCGGAATTTCGAGGGCGGTGAAAAGACGCGGCATGGTAAGCCTCCTGTCCTCGAATCGAACTCTTGTCCCTAGCGAATCATCGAAAATCGAGCGGGGCAAGCGGTTTGTTGGTTGCACCTGGCCTAAAATCAAATCGTGTGGGGAATACGTAGCCTCATCGAAATCCGGTCCCTTCAAGAGTGGCCCTTGACCACGGCAATGGCTTTCTCGACATCCGGCAGTATGCGCTCGACCATGCGGTCGATGCCCTTGGCATTCGGGTGCAGGCCGTCCTCAAGTTGCATAGCTGGTTCGCCGGCGACGCCGTCGAGAAAGAATGGATAGAGCGGAACGCCGTATTTTTCCGCCAGTTTCGGGAAGATCGCGTCAAAGCCGTTCTGGTAGTCGGCGCCGAGATTGGGGGCGGCGCGCATGCCGGCCAGCAGCACGGCGATGTTGCGCTGCTTCAGCTTCGCCAGCATGGCGTCCAGATTTTTCTGCGTGATATCGGGAGAAACGCCGCGCAGCATGTCGTTGGCACCGAGTTCAAGAATGACAAGCTGCGTGCCGTCCGGCACCGACCAGTCGAGCCGCGACAGGCCGCCACTCGACGTATCGCCGGAGACACCGGCATTGGCGACCGTCACATCGTGGCCCTTGGCGCGAAGTGCTGCCTCAAGTTTCCGGGTGAAGCCTTCGTCCGGTCCGAGGCTAAAGCCTGCCATCAGGCTGTCGCCGAAGCCGACGATCTTGAGCGGCTCGGCGCACGCCGAAGAAATGGCGCCGCAAATTCCGAGGAAAAGGACGAGGGCTGCGGCAAGTCGGTGTTTGAAAGCCATGCGGCAGGGCCCCATATGACCGAGAACATTATACTGGCGGTAGGCGGAATTCTGGCCTCCCTTTCCCATATAGGACGATTTTATTTTGACAGAAGCCGTCATCGCGCTGAAAAACGTATCGCTGACGCTCGGCGAAGGAGCGTCTTCCGTCCATGTGCTGAAAGGCGTCAGCCTAGACGTGGCAAGTGGCGAGGCGACCGGCATCGTCGGTCCGTCAGGCTCGGGAAAGTCGACGCTGCTGATGGTTTTGGCCGGTTTGGAAAGGGTTGATTCGGGTACGGTACGGATTGCCGGCGAATTGCTGAACGGCAAGAGCGAAGACCAGATCGCATCGTTTCGCGGGCGAAACATTGGCATCGTCTTCCAGTCCTTCCACCTCATTCCCAACATGACGGCGCTCGAAAATGTCGCAGTGCCGCTGGAACTTGCCGGTCATGAGAATCCGTTCGGGGTGGCGGCGCGGGAGCTCGAGGCGGTGGGATTGAGCGACCGCGTCACTCACTACCCCGGCGAATTGTCCGGCGGCGAACAGCAGCGTGTGGCGATCGCCCGGGCGCTGGCGCCTTCGCCGCGCATCCTGATCGCCGACGAGCCGACCGGCAACCTGGACCAGGCAACGGGACGGCAGGTCGCCGATCTCCTGTTCGCCAAAGCGGCCGAGCGCGGCATGACGCTGGTGCTGGTCACCCACGATCCGGCGCTCGCCGCACGCTGCTCCCGGCAGGTGTCGATGCGGTCGGGCCGGATCGAGGACGCGCCAGAACCAGTTCCAAAGCCGGGCAAGGTGCCGGCCTGATGCCGCTGTCGCGCACGCTGAAGCTCGCCTTCCGCTTCTCGCTGCGCGAGATGCGCGGCGGGCTGTCCGGCTTCCTGATCTTCCTTGCCTGCATTGCGCTCGGCGTCGCGGCGATCGGCGGCGTCAATTCGGTGGCCCGGGCGATTACCGCCGGTGTCGCCAACGAAGGCCAGTCGCTGCTCGGCGGCGATCTTCGTTTCCAGCTCAATCAGCGCGCCGCGACGCAGGCCGAGCACGTCTTTCTTGACGGGCTGGGCACGGTCTCGCATAGCGCCAACATGCGCTCGATGGCGCGGCTCGAAGACGGCTCCGACCAGGCGCTGGTCGAAGCCAAGGCGGTCGACGGCGCTTATCCGCTCTATGGCGCGCTGGAGACCGAGCCGGCGCTGTCGAAGCGGGAATTGTTCGGCGAGAAATCCGGAGTTTTCGGCGCCGCCGCACCCGACCTTTTGTTCGAGCGGCTGAACCTTCGGATCGGCGACCGGCTGAAGCTGGGCAGCGCCACCTTCGAACTGCGCGCCCGGCTCGTCAACGAGCCGGACGCGGTCTCCGACGGCTTCGGCTTTGCGCCGCGGCTGATGATCTCGACGGACGGGCTTGCCGCTTCCGGTTTGATCCAGCCCGGCAGCCTGGTCGAGAACGCCTACAAGGTCCGCCTGCCCGGCGGCACCGGCGAGGCGCGCATAAAAGCCATTCAGGATCAGGCAGCGGAGGATTTTCCCGAGTCCGGCTGGTCGATCCGCACGCGCAGCAATGCAGCACCGGCGCTGTCCGCCAATATCGAACGGTTTTCGCAGTTCCTGACGCTGGTCGGGTTGACGGCGCTGGTGGTCGGCGGCGTCGGCGTGGCCAATGCGGTGCGCGCCTATCTCGACGGCAAGCGCGGCGTCATCGCCACCTTCAAGAGCCTGGGGGCTTCGGGCGGTTTCGTCTTTGCCGTCTACCTGGTGCAGATCCTGATGATCGCCGTACTTGGGATCACGCTCGGCGTGATGCTTGGCGCGCTGATGCCGTTCGCGGCGAGCGCGGCGCTCCAGTCGATCATTCCGGTGTCGGCGGAAGGCGGGTTCTATCCCGGCGCGCTCGGCATGGCGGCGCTGTTCGGGCTGCTGGTGACTCTGGCTTTCGCCTTGCTGCCGCTCGGCCGGGCGCGCGACGTGCCGGCGACGGCGCTGTTTCGCGAAATGGGTTTTGAGGGCCGCGGCTTTCCGCGCCCGCTTTACACGGCGGCGGCGCTCGGCATCGCGCTGCTGCTGGCGGCGCTGGCCATTCTGTTTTCCGGCGACCGCTACATCGCCTCGATCTTCGTCGGCGCCACCATTTTTGCTTTTTTGGTGCTGCGCCTTGTCGGCGCGCTGGTGCAGTGGGCCGCCAAAAGCAGCCCGCGCGTTGGCTCGACGGTGCTCAGGCTCGCCATCGGCAACATCCATCGGCCGGGCGCCTTGACGCCGTCGGTGGTGCTGTCGCTGGGACTGGGGCTGACGCTGCTGGTGACGCTGGCGCTGATCGACGGCAATCTCAGGCGGCAGATTTCCGGCAGCCTGCCGGAGCGGGCGCCGAACTTCTTCTTCGTCGACATCCAGAGCAGCGATGTCGATGCGTTCTCGGCGCTGGTCGGCAGGGAGGCACCGCAAGGCACGCTGGTCAAGGTGCCGATGCTGCGCGGCCGGGTGATGGCGCTGAACGGCGTCGACGTCGACAAGGTCAAGGTCCCGGCGGAAGGGGCCTGGGTGCTGCGCGGCGATCGCGGGCTGACCTACGAGGCCAGAATTCCTGCGAATGCGACGCTGACCGAAGGCACATGGTGGCCGGACAATTATGCCGGCGAGCCGCTGGTGTCGTTTTCGGCCGAGGAAGGCAAAGAGATCGGGCTGAAACTCGGCGATACCGTCACCGTCAACGTGCTTGGCCGCAACGTGACGGCGAAGATCGCCAATTTCCGCCAGGTCGAGTGGGAGTCGATGGGCATCAATTTCGTCATGGTGTTCTCGCCCAGCACATTTGCCGGCGCGCCGCACAGCTGGCTGGCGACGCTGACCGAAAAGGGCGCGTCGCCGGCCGACGATGCCCGTCTTCTCAACGCCGTCACCCGTGCCTTTCCCGCGGTGACGACGGTCAGGGTCAAGGACGCTCTCGACATCGTCAACCGGCTGGTGGCGCAACTCGGCACCGCGATCAGGGCCGCGGCCGGCGTGGCGCTGATCGCCTCGGTGCTGGTGCTGGCCGGCGCGCTGGCGGCCGGCAACCGCGCCCGCATCCACGATGCGGTGGTGCTGAAGACGCTGGGCGCCACCAGGAAGACGCTGATCGCGGCCTTTTCGCTGGAATACATGCTGATCGGCCTCGCCACCGCGATCTTCGCGCTGGCGGCAGGCGGGATTGCGGCGTGGTTCGTTGTCGCGCGCGTCATGACGCTGCCGTCGCATTTCATGCCCGATGTGGCGGTGGCCACAATAGTCTTTGCCTTGCTGGTCACGGTCGGCATTGGCCTCGCCGGCACCTGGCGGGTGCTGGGCCACAAGGCGGCGCCGGTGCTGCGCAATCTCTGATCTGCAGGCATCTGCAGGCTCAACGCGACCAGGATTCGGTTAAATCTTGTTAATGTTGGGCTTCGGACGGCCGATAAATCCGGATTTTTGCTACTTCACGAAGCATTACGCCCGGTTACGGTCTTGTTCTTGGCGCCAATAACCATCATATTTCGCCGCAGGCATGCTGGAGCCCCGCCAGCGGCGCCGCGGTCCAAATGGGCCGGACACCGGACGGGGCAGAAGCAATATGAGGATTTCCATGGCTGAACCCGTTCGCAATTATCAGACGCGTGCCGTGCCCGGCGTCGGCGTCGATGCTGCTATCGACCAGGGCCTGCGCGCTTATATGATCAAGGTCTACAATCTGATGGGGCTTGGCCTCCTCATCACCGGCCTCGCCGCGGTCGGAACGATCATGCTGGCCACCACCACCGATCCGGCTTCGGCGGTCGCTACGCTGCCGAACGGCGATATGCTGACATCCTTCGGCTACGCGATCTTCGGCTCGCCGCTGAAATGGCTGGTAATCTTTGCGCCGCTGGCAGCGGTGCTGTTCCTGTCGTTCCGCGTCCAGTCGATGAGCGTTTCGGCCGCGCAGACGACGTTCTGGGTCTATGCCGGCCTCGTCGGCCTGTCGCTGTCGTCGATCTTCCTGGTCTACACCACCGCCAGCATCTCGCAGACCTTCTTCGCCACCGCCGCCGCCTTTGGCGGATTGTCGCTCTACGGCTACACGACCAAGCGCGATCTTTCCGCGCTCGGTTCGTTCCTGATCATGGGCCTGGTCGGTCTGATCATCGCGATGGTGATCAACATCTTCCTGCAGTCGTCGGCGCTTTCCTTCGCCGTTTCGGCGATCGGCGTGCTGATCTTCGCAGGGCTGACCGCCTACGACACGCAGAACATCAAGGAGATGTATTTCGAGGGCGACGAGACTGATGTCGCCGGCCGCAAGGCGATCATGGGCGCTCTGAGGCTCTATCTCGACTTCATCAACCTGTTCATGTTCCTGCTGCAGTTCATGGGCGATCGCCGTTAAACACGGCCCCTTGAGTCTGTAGACCAGCGAATTTGGAAAGGGCGGCCCAACGGCCGCCCTTTCCTTCTGTGCCGGCCTTTGCTGTGATAGAAGGCAGATGAACGGCTTGCATAAATTATGAGCAGCATCACGATACGCGGCGCGACAGCGGCCGATCTCGACCGGATCACCGACATCTATGCCGATGCGGTGACCCACGGCACGGCGAGCTACGAACTGGAGCCGCCTGACCGTGCCGAGATGGGCGAGCGCTTCGACAGTTTGATAGCGGGCGGCTTTCCCTATCTGGTGGCGGAAAAAGCCGGCATCGTGCTCGGCTATGCCTATGCCGGCCCCTTTCGGGCGCGGCCTGCGTACCGGTTCATCATCGAAGATTCGGTCTATGTCGCGCCCGAGGCCAAGGGCCATGGCATCGGGCTGAAGCTAATGCAAGGGCTGATCGCGGCGGCCGAGGCGGCCGGCTTCCGCCAGATCATAGCGGTGATCGGCGACGGTCGGCCGGACAGTGCCTCGGTCCGGCTGCATGAAAAGCTCGACTTTCGCCATTCGGGCCGTCTGGAAGCCTCCGGCTACAAGCATGGGCGCTGGCTCGACACGGTGTTCATGCAACTGCCGATCAATGGCGGGTCTCAGGTTCCGCCCGATCCCAACTCACTACCGGAACGGAGATTCCGGAAGCAAAACCAGTAGTTAGGCCTCGACCGGTTTCAGCGTGCGGTCGAACACGCCAAGCACGCGGCCAAGTTCCTGGCTGCGCTTGAGGATGCGGCCTCCGGCGGCAATGACAGCGAAAGCGCCTTGTCGGCGCGCCAGCTTCGGATCCTTGACGATCTGGAACAGCGGCACCTCGCTGGTGCGACGGAAGACGGAAAAGACGGCGCGGTCGGCAAGATGGTCGATGGCGTAGTCGCGCCATTCATTGGCGGCGACCATGCGCCCGTAAAGCCTCAGGATCTGGTCCAATTCACGCCGGTCGAACCGCACCGGCTGGTCGAGGCGTTCACGTCTTGCCTCATGCAGCGGGATCAGTATTGCGGATGCGTCCCCATCCTCCGTCCCACTGCCGTGATCAGTCATGCCTCGATCCCTTCGAATGAATCTTACACTAATCAAAGTTGGCGCTTTCGCCATGGAATTGCAAGCCCGGCTGGGCAAAGGCTGGCGGCGCAACGTTTCCGCGGTGTCCAGTCACGTTTATAAAAACGCCCGTTGAAATTGGTGATGCTTCGCCACAATCCTGCCTTCTTTTAACCGCGCTAATGCCCCAATCTCCGACGAATTTACAGGTGTTGCCTGAGACGGTTCGGTCCGGCACTGGCTCGTAAACCCCAAGCCCCCCGCCCACGGGTCTGCGTCGGATCGAACCAACCTTGGTTTCTCCCTTGGAGAAATCGAGTGCGACGATCCCAATACCTAAATAACCGACGTCAGAAGCAAGCTGACGTCGGTTTTTTATTGGCCGAGTGATGCGCAGGCGTTCCTTCTCCCTTGTGGGAGAAGGTGTCGCCGAAGGCGACGGATGAGGGATGTTCCAGCTTGACAATTTGCTTGAAATCGCCGCCGCCTCATTCATTCCTTCCACCACCCCTTATCCGTCTCGACGCTGCGCGCCGATCCCACCACCCGGGGCGAGTCGCGGGCCTAGCCCGCCCTTCGGGCCACACAAGGGGAGAAGGAGAGGGCGTTCAAGGCTTGTGGATCAAGGCGGCGCCCAGGATGGGACCCGGCATGCCGTCCTTGCCCACCGATTGCAGCAGCACGGCGCAGCCGCCTTTCTTGGCAATCACGCTCATCGGCAATTCGTAGCGCTGCGCCTTGCCGTGCCACATGCCGGCGGTCTGAATGCCGGAGACGGCGTTCCAATAGGTCATGCTGCGGCCGGTGTTCTCGCCCTTGCCGATCTTGATCGTCTGCGGTGGGTCGAAATAGACGATGACGACATGGGCATCGCTGGGGCCGCTCCCGGCATCGCCTGCGTCGATGATGACGCGGTCGCTGGTCCGGCTGACGTTGATGCTGACCTGCATGCCTTCGCCGGATGTTTCCATCCGGGCGAGCGCGCCGTCGACTTCCTCGCGGCGGGCGCCGTTGACATGGCTGCGGCCATTGATGACGGCCTGCGGCGTATAGACCGAGCGGCTGCCGAAGGCACGCATATACTCATACTGCCGCTCGGTGTTCTCCTTGCGGCTCAGTGTGTCCTTCCAACCGAGATAATCCCAGTAGTCGACGTGATAGGCGAGCGCGATGATGTTCTGCTTGGCGGCAAGCTCGGCGAAAAACGCATCGGCCGGCAGGCAGGAACTGCAGCCCTGGCTGGTGAAGAGCTCGACCACGCCCAAGGGTTGATCAGTCGAGGCTTTGTCAGCCTGGGGCTTGTCGGCCTCGCCGGCCAGCGCCTTGCCGGCAAGCGCATTGCTGGCAAGTCCGGCGCCGGCAAGCACCGAGAGGGCCAGCGCCAATGCCGCAAGCCGCAATGGTCTTCGAGGTGTCATGGCCGTTTCGACTCCCGCCGGTGATGGCCGGCTTTGTTCTGGTTGGCGAAATATGTGGCAGAAGCGGCAGTCAACGGGAAGTCACGTTGCGGTGAAACTTTTACCGCTGTAGCCAACTGCAAGGGCACTCCAGGACGGCTACACTTCAGGGAAGATACCGATTCGGGCAACAATCAGCATGTGGCAAACTCTCCTGACGCCGGTCGACCTGTACTGCGAGCGGGTCGGGCCGGAGTTCTGGGCCGAGCCGGTCAACGCACTGACCAATATGGCTTTTCTTGTCGCCGGGCTGTGGGGTGTCCGGGAGGTGCGCCGGCGTGGCACAGGCATCTTCGCCAAAATGCTGGCATGGTGGGTGGTGGCGATCGGCATCGGCTCGGCGCTGTTCCACACCTTTGCCAACCATGCCACGGTCTGGGCCGACGTGCTGCCGATCGCCGGGTTCACGCTGGCCTACACGCTGTTCAACCTGCGCCGTTTCCTCGCTATGAAATGGGGCAAGGCGATCGCCATCTTCGTCGCCTTCTATGCCGTCACCGGGTTGTTGACCTTTGCCGTGCCGGACTGGCTGCGCCAGGCATCGAACGGCACGACCGGCTATCTGCCGCCCTTCCTGGCGCTCGCCTTCTTCGGCGCCTGGGTGGTGGCGAGCGGCAACCGCGCCGGCTGGTACAATCTGGCGGGCTCGGCGATCTTCGTCGTGTCGGTCATCTTCAGGACGATCGATCCGCTGGTCTGCGGCAGCTTCCCGCTCGGCACGCATTTCCTGTGGCACATCCTCAACG
Source organism: Mesorhizobium sp. WSM4848 (assembly GCF_055811375.1). Taxonomy (NCBI): domain Bacteria; kingdom Pseudomonadati; phylum Pseudomonadota; class Alphaproteobacteria; order Hyphomicrobiales; family Phyllobacteriaceae; genus Mesorhizobium; species Mesorhizobium sp. WSM4848. The sequence continues at coordinate 53,016 of NZ_JBVVPX010000021.1, read as the reverse complement.
GGCTGATGCTCGGCGTGCTGCTGGCGGCGGTGGCGCGGTTTGGGAGGGCAGCAGTAGGGCAGTAGGGCAGTAAGGCAGTAAGGCAGTAAGGCAGTAAGGCAGTAAGGCAGTAAGGCAGTAAGGCAGTAGGTATTGTCTTCCCTACTGCCCTACTCCCCTAATTATTCCTATGCTGCCAGATCGCGCAGCACATATTGCAGGATGCCGCCGTTCTTGAAGTAGTCGAGCTCGTCCAGCGTATCGATGCGGCAGATGATCGGAATGTTCTTCACCGTGCCGTCGCCATAAGTGATCTTCGCGATCATCTTCTGACGCGGCTTGATGGCGCTCAGTCCGTCGATTTCGACCAGTTCGTCGCCCTTGAGGTTGAGCGAGGCCCATGAGGTGCCCTCCTCAAAGACGAACGGGATGACCCCCATGCCGACCAGGTTCGAGCGGTGGATGCGCTCGAAGGACTGAGCGATGACGGCGCGAACACCCAACAGGTTGGTGCCTTTGGCCGCCCAGTCGCGCGACGAGCCGTTGCCGTATTCGACACCGGCGAAGATGACCAGCGGCACGCCTTCCTTCTTGTACTCCATGGCTGCGTCGTAGATCGATTTCTCTTCCTTCGACGGATAGTGGATCGTGTAGCCGCCCTCGCGGCCGTTCTCGCCCAGCATGTGGTTGCGGATGCGGATATTGGCGAAGGTGCCGCGCATCATCACCTCGTGATTGCCGCGCCGCGTGCCGTATTGATTGAAGTCGGCAACGCCGACGCCATGATCGATGAGGTACTTGCCGGCCGGCGAGGCTGCCTTGATCGAGCCGGCCGGTGAGATGTGGTCGGTGGTGATCTTGTCGCCGAACAGGCCGAGCACGCGGGCGCCCTTGATGTCGCCGATTGTGCCGAAGCCTGGTGTCATGCCAGCGAAGTAGGGCGGGTTCTGCACATAGGTCGAATTGTGGTCCCAGGCATAGGTCTGGCCTTCCGGCACCTTGACGTTCTGCCAGTATTCGTCGCCCTTGAAGACGTCGGCATATTTGCGGGCGAACAGTTCGCGCGTCACGTTCTTCTCGATGAACTCCTGGATCTCGACCGAGCTCGGCCAGATGTCCCTGAGGTAGACCGGGTTGCCGTCGCGGTCCTCGCCGAGCGGTTCGGTGGTCAGGTCCTTGGTCACGGTTCCGGCCAGCGCGTGGGCGACGACCAGCGGCGGCGAAGCGAGGTAGTTCGCCTGCACGTCGGGCGAGACGCGGCCTTCGAAATTGCGGTTGCCGGACAAGACCGCGGCAGCGATCAAACCTTTGTCATTGATGGTCCTGGAGATCGGCGCCGGCAACGGGCCGGAATTGCCGATGCAGGTGGTGCAGCCGAAGCCGACCAGATTGAAGCCGATCTGGTCGAGTTCCTTCTGCAGGCCGGATTTCTCCAGATATTCGGCGACGACCTGGCTGCCCGGCGCCAGCGATGTCTTGACCCACGGCTTCTGCTTGAGTCCGAGCCGGTTGGCGTTGCGTGCCAGCAAGCCGGCGCCGATCAGCACGCTCGGGTTCGAGGTGTTGGTGCAGGAGGTGATGGCGGCAATGACGACGTCGCCATGGCCAAGGTCGTAGCCGGTGCTCTCGACGGCATAGCGCTTGTCGATTTCGACCGCCTTCTTGTATTCGGTTTCCATCGCCTTGACAAAGCCGGCCGGAATGCCTTCAAGCGCGACCCGGCCCTCTGGACGCTTGGGGCCGGCCATCGACGGCACGACACTGCCGAGATCGAGCTCGAGCAGGTCGGTGAAGACCGGGTCGGCCGAGTCGGTATCGCGCCACATGCCTTGCGCCTTGGCGTATGCCTCGACCAGCGCGATGCGGTTTTCCTCGCGGCCGGACATGGTGAGGTAGCGGATGGTCTCGCCATCGACCGGAAAGAAGCCGCAGGTGGCGCCATATTCGGGCGCCATGTTGCCGATGGTGGCGCGGTCGGCCAGCGTCATGTTGGACAGACCAGGACCGAAGAATTCGACGAACTTGCCGACGACGCCCTTCTTGCGCAGCATCTGGGTGACGGTGAGCACGAGATCGGTGGCGGTGACGCCTTCCCTGAGCCTGCCGGTGAGCCGGAAGCCGATGACTTCGGGCAACAGCATGGAGACGGGCTGGCCAAGCATCGCGGCCTCGGCCTCGATGCCGCCGACGCCCCAGCCGAGCACGCCAAGGCCGTTGATCATGGTGGTGTGCGAATCGGTGCCGACGCAGGTGTCGGGATAGGCGGTGGTTTCGCCGCCCTCGGTGTTGGTCCACACGACCTGGCCGAGATATTCGAGATTGACCTGGTGGCAGATGCCGGTGCCGGGCGGCACGACGCGGAAATTGCGGAAGGCCTGCTGGCCCCATTTCAGGAATTTGTAGCGTTCTTCGTTGCGCTCGTATTCAAGCTCGACATTCCTGGCGAAAGCCAGCGGCGTGCCGAACTCGTCGACGATGACCGAGTGGTCGATGACCAGGTCGACCGGCACCAGCGGATTGATCTTTTGCGGGTCGCCGCCGAGCGAGGCCATGGCATCGCGCATGGCGGCCAGGTCGACCACGGCCGGAACGCCGGTGAAATCCTGCATCAGCACGCGGGCCGGGCGATAGGCGATCTCGACCCCGGCGGTGCCCCTGTCGGTCAGCCAGCCGGCGACCGCATCGATGCTCTCCTTGGTGACGGAACGGCCGTCCTCGTTGCGCAGCAGGTTCTCCAGCAGCACCTTCATCGAATAGGGCAGCTGGGCGATGCCGGTGAGGCCGTTCTTCTCGGCCTCGACGAGGTCGTAATAAACATAGTCGGTGCCGGCTGCGGTCAGCGTGCGGCGGCAATTGAAACTATCGAGGGATTTTGACACGTGCGATCCGTCCTTGTCTGTTCAGCCTGAAAGGGAACGGACGCCGATGGCATGCAATCACGCGCAAAGGTGCGGGTACGGCCATTTCCGCTGTCCGTTCCCAGCCAACCCGAGCCGTTCAAGGCGGCGCGTGCGCTGGTTCGGCGCTAATTCGCTTCCCGTGCCGACCGCTGGCACGGATGCCCCGCATATAGAGAATTTCCTGGAATAGTTCTAGACAGTCGAACGGCTATTTTGTGCGATGCGGCAGCTGCCGTGCAGCGGCGTTTTCGGGACGGACAAGAAATGCGGCTGATCGCCGAAAATCTGGGCGGCGAACGCGGCGGCGAGGCGGTTTTCTCCGGCCTCAACTTTGCCCTTGGCAAAGGCCAGGCGCTGATCGTCACCGGGCCGAACGGCGCGGGAAAATCGACGCTGCTCAGGGTGGTCGCCGGGTTGCTGCCGGTAGCGGCAGGCCGTTTGCTCATCGAAGGCGGGGCTGAGGATTTTCCGTCGGTCGCCTCAACCTGCCACTATCTCGGCCACCAGAACGCGATGAAGACGGCGCTGAGCGTGGCGGAAAATCTGCGCTTCTGGCGCGATTTTTTGGGCGCGGATTTTTTGAGCGCTGAACAGGCGCTGGCAATGGTCGGGCTTGATGGTATCGGCCATCTGCCGTTCGGTTATCTCTCCACCGGGCAACGCCGCCGCGCGGCGATCGCAAAACTGCTGGTCAGCCGGCGGCCGCTGTGGCTGCTCGACGAGCCTACGGCCGGGCTGGACAAGGCTTCGGAAGAGCGATTCGGCGGACTGATGAGGGAGCATCTTGATGAGGGAGGGGTCATTGTTGCGGCGACGCATCTGCCGCTGGGAATTGAAAGAGCGACAGAATTGAGGATGACTGGTTGATGTCGGCGTTCCCGCCTGGGCAAAGGCATCTCACACCATGCTAGCCCTCTTCCTGCGCGATATCCGCCTGAGCATCCGGGCCGGCGGCGGGGCGCTGACCGGCGTGATCTTCTTTCTCGCGGTGATCGCCACGATCCCCTTCGGCGTCGGGCCGGACCTCAATCTGCTTGCCCGCATCGGCCCGGCGATCCTGTGGATCGGCGCCTTGCTGGCTTGCCTGCTCGGTCTTGACCGATTGTTCCAGGCCGACCGGGAAGACGGCTCGCTCGATCTGCTGGTGCTCGGCGACGACCGGCAGATGCTGGCGCTGACCGTGCTGACGAAATGCCTGGCGCATTGGGCGGGAAGCGTGCTGCCGCTGGTCATCGCCGCACCCTTGCTCGGCCTGTTCATGAATATGGAGCCGATCGGCATCGGCGCCACGGCGCTGACGCTTTTGGTCGGCACGCCGGCGATCACCTTCATCGGCGCTGCCGGTGCGGCGGTGGCGGTGGCGCTGCCGCGCGGCGGGCTGCTGATCTCGGTGCTGGTGTTGCCGCTGACCATTCCCGTGCTGATCTTTGGCGTCTCGGCGAGCTATGGCGCGGTGGCGAACCCCGATCCGTTCCTGCAGCCTTTCCTCATTCTTGCCGCGCTGACCTTGTTTCTTGCCGTGCTGGGGCCGGTTGCGGCAGCATTGGCGCTGCGTCATGGAACAGACTGATGTGGCCGCTACGCATAGAAAATCCGATCTTTCTCCAGACCATCTACGGCCACTATCCGGACCTGTCTTCCGTCGAGATCACCAAGGCCGAAATCAGTCGTGACGGGCCTAGCCTGCACCTACATTTTATATCGACCCATCTTCCCTATCGGCCTCCCGTCAAATGGGGGCCATTCAACGCGGTGCATTTTGAACTCGGGTTCGAAGGTGTCGAGTCAGTCAGCGTTCGCAAGTTCCAGAGTCATGACAGGAGCGCGGTCAGAATGTGGGATGACGCAGGCAAGATTCTGCTCACCTGCGAAGGAGCTGTCAGGCTGTCCCTGACATGCCAGTTCATGCGCATCATTAAGATATCCGGTCTGCTGCAGTCGCGGTGAAATGAACGTCGGATTCCGAGTGACCGCAAATCTGCCGCAGACACCGTTCATTGCGACGAACAGCCAGTGCAGCTATGAACTCCACTGCAGGAAGCCTCGGATCGGGAAATGAGCGTACACGCCCTCTATGTCACGGCTGCCTATGCCATCACGGCCGTGGTGCTGGCCGGGCTGTTCGGCTGGATCCTGCTCGACCAGCGGGCACGCAGACGAGACCTCGCCGAACTGGAAGCATCCGGCGTGCGGCGGCGCTCCGACAAGGCGGGGAAATCATGAGCATGGAGACGGAAACGCCGGCGCGCTCACGCCGCCTGATCGTGCTGTTGCCGCTGCTGATTTTTCTCGGGCTGGCGGGACTGTTCCTGACGCAGCTGCTGTCCGGCCGCGACACTTCGGAAGTGCCATCGGCGCTGATCGGCCTGCCGGCGCCGCAGACCAATCTGCCGGCGCTGGAGGGCATGAATTTGCCGGGGCTCGATTCAAGGCAATTCGCCGGCAAGGTCACGCTGGTCAACGTCTTCGCGTCGTGGTGCGGGCCTTGCCGCGACGAACATCCGCTGCTGCTGGCGCTGTCGCAGGACAAGCGCTTCGTCATCGCCGCGCTCAACTACAAGGACCACCCGGAAAACGCCCGCCGGTTCCTCGGCAATCTCGGCAACCCGTTCCAGGCGATCGGCGTCGACGCGGCAGGGCGCGCGGCGATCGACTGGGGCGTCTACGGAGTGCCGGAAACCTTCGTCGTCGGCAAGGACGGCAAGATCGCCTACAAGCACGTCGGCCCGCTGACGGCGGACTCAGCACAAACGCTGCTTTTACCGGAGATCGAAAAAGCGTTGGCAGCACCCGGCTGATGGCCCCCCGCTGTCAACGTGCGAAATCACGGGCCATCGACCGAAGGTGACAGGTCGACCGAAGATTCAGCCGTAGATCTGCTTGTGGACCTGGTACAGCATTTCGCTGCGGTCGGCGCGCATGTCGGCCAGATCGCGGCTGGAAAACGAGTCGATTTCGGCGATGAGACGGTTGTATTGCCGCCGCTTGGCGATGCTGGTGCGAGCGCGGCTCACGAGGCTGTCGAGAATCATAGCGAGGTTCCTTCTGCGCCGCATTGTTGCGGCAGGTTGTTCCTCCCTGATCGATACGCAGCATGACATAGTTATGGTGCGCTGCAAAAATAAGATGTTGCAATGCACCATTGCACTGAGCGCATAGCCGGTTAACGGCGCATGACCCGTCATTTGGGTTTTGTCATCTGAGCAAGGGGCGGCGTTGCCTCCTCGGGGCCTCAAGATGCGGTGAGACCGATATCAACGATCTTGCCATATCGATCGCCGGCTGGCTTGATCGCGCCGGCACCAACGATTTGCACGACCGGGAGGAAACCATGGCCGCCGAAGACTACGAAATTCTCGATCCACGCTTTGCGCGGCTGTTCAACAGCAACGCGCAGGTGGACAAGCTGTTCACCGGATGCCGGTGGGCCGAAGGGCCGGCCTGGTTTGCGGCCGGCCGTTATGTGGTGTGGTCCGACATCCCCAACAACCGCATGCTGCGTTACGACGAGACTGACGGCAACGTCAGCGTGTTCCGGCAGCCGTCGGGCAATTCCAACGGCAACACCGTCGACCGGCAGGGCCGGCTGGTCACTTGCGAGCATTCGGGCCGCCGCGTCAGCCGCACCGAGCATGACGGCTCGATCACCACCATCGCCGACAAATGGCGCGGCAAACGGCTGAACTCGCCCAACGATGCGGTGGTCAAGTCCGACGGTTCGATCTGGTTCACCGACCCGACCTACGGCATCGATACGGATTATGAGGGCGACAAGGCCGAGAGCGAGATCGGCGCCTGCCATGTCTACCGGGCCGATCCCGGCACCGGTGAGATCGAAGCGGCGATCACCGACATGGTCAGGCCCAACGGGCTTGCCTTCTCGCTCGACGAGAGCAAGCTCTATGTCGTCGATACCGGCCGCACGCATGGCGCGCAGAATCCGGCGCATATGCGGGTGTTCGATGTCGACGAGGCCGGCAACAAGGTTTCTGGCGGAAAGGTCTTCGCCGATTGCACGGCCGGCCTGTTCGATGGCTTTAGGCTCGACGACCAGGGGCGCATCTGGACCAGTGCCGCCAACGGCATCCATTGCTACGATCCCGACGGAACGCTGATCGGAAAGATCAAGGTGCCGGAAGTCGTCGCCAATTGCGTGTTCGGCGGCAACAAGCTGAACTGCCTCTACATCGCCGGCACGACCTCGCTCTACATGGTCCGGCTGATGATCAACGGCGCAAAGACTTTTTGAGCGGCCGTGGGGTTTTCGAAGAGGTCGCTGCGCATGAGTGGTTCGTCGGCGAAACCAATGTCGAGACGTTGAGACGGAAGGCAAGTTTGCGAGAGGCTGCGGGACAGGGCCCCCCTCTGCCCTACCGGGCATCTCCCCCACTTGGGGGGAGATCGGCAGCTTCGTCGCCGGCGCGCGCTTAGCGTTCGCTCCGCCCCGGGATAACGAAAGCACGGTGGCCGCTACTTAGCGCGAGCGGATGAAATCGGCGAAGGCCGAAATGGCGTTGTGCATTGCCAGTTGGCTTGCTGGCTCCGACAGGATTTTGGCCACCTCCGGTGGCTTCTTGCCGAGCAGGGCGACCTCAAGCGCGGTGTCTTCAAAAAGCGCGAAAGACATGGTGCGCATGATCTCGGCCAGAGCCGCGCGGACAAACAGCGAGCGCGGCGAGGCGTGCACCAGCATGGCCGGCTTGGCGACAGCGGCGTCACGCGATACCAGCCAGTCGAGCGCGTTCTTCAGCCCGCCCGGCACACCATGGGCATATTCCGGGCAGGAGACGATGACGCCGTCAGCGGCGGTGACCGCGTCGATCAGCGCGGATGCTTGCGGTGGCGTCCGCTCGCCTTCGTCATCCGGATTGAAAATCGGCAACCGGCCAAGCCCGTCATAGACGGACAGGTGACAGTCCGGCGGCGCGTTTTGCGCGAGCGCCGCGACCAGGGCCGAATTGGTCGAGGCGGCGCGCAGGCTGCCGGAAATGGCGAGGATGTTTAGCAAAGGCTTAGAGGCGGGCTCGGGCGATTCGTTGCCGGGCACACTACCACATGGTGTGTTTGTATTCTTCGTCCAGCCAGCGGTCGGTCGCCTCGGCCGAATCGGCGAGCGCCAACTGATCGCGCAGGATCTGGCCGAGCGTCGGCAGCGTCGCACGGTCGTACCAGGTTTCCGGCTTCCACAGATCGGAGCGCATGAAAGCCTTGGCGCAATGCATGTAGGCGGCCTTGACCGTCACCAGGACAACGCTTTGCGGTTCCTTGCCGTCGACGGCGAGCCGCTCGCGCAAAGCCGCATCAACGGTGATGCGGGCGTCGCCGTTGACGCGCAGCGTCTCGTTCATGCCCGGGATGAGGAAGAGCAGCCCGACCGAAGGGTTGAGAAGAATGTTCTCCAGCGTGTCGAGCCGGTTGTTGCCGGGCCGGTCGGGGATGGCGATGGTCTTGTCGTCGAGCACGGCGGCAAAGCCCGGCCTGTCGCCCTTTGGAGTCACATCGGCATTGCCGGCGCCATCGGAGGAGCCGATCAGCACGAAGGGGCTTTTGCCGATGAAGGAACGGCTGTGGCCATCCAGCGCCCTCAGTTCCTTGCGGATAGAGCCGTCGGTCGGCCGAGGCGTCTTGTAGATCGTTCTCAGCTCTTCGCGCGTGGTGACGAATTCCATGCCCTCTCCTTGCCAGTTACTTGCCGGGCTTCCCTTCTGTCCCGGTCTTGCCTTCAAGCGAATGGCGCATGATCAACGGCATCTGGGTGAAGGTGAAAAGAAGGGTGATCGGCATGATGCCCCAAACCTTGAAGGTAACCCAGGCGTCGGTGGAAAAATTCCGCCAGACCACCTCGTTGACAAGAGCCAGGAACAGGAAAAACAGGCCCCAGCGGAAGGTGAGTTTCTTCCAGCCCTCGGCGTCGAGGCTGAACGCCGAATCGAAGACGTAGCCGAGCAGCGACTTGCTGAAAAACAGGCCGCCGAGCAGCACGCCGCCAAACAGCATGTTGACGATGGTCGGCTTCATCTTGATGAAGATGTCGTCCTGCAGGTAGAGCGTCAGCGCGCCGAAGACGAAGACGACGACGCCCGACACCATCGGCATGATCGGCAAGGTGCGGGTGAGCAGCCAGGACGCGGCCAGCGCGATCGCGGTCGCGGCCATGAACAGGCCGGTGGCGACGAAGATCGGGCCGCCGAATTCGGCCAGCATCGGAAATTTCTGCGACAGCCATGCGCCACGCGCGTTGGCGAAGAAGAACACCATCAACGGGCCGAGCTCCAGTACCAGCTTGAGCAGCGGATTGACGCCTTCCTTCTTCTGTTTCTGCGGGTCGGACGGGTCGCGTTCGAGGATGCGCGGGTTCATAGGCTTTCCTTCTTGCGCATGATCCTGTCCAAAAAGTCTGCAACTTTTTGGGATCAAGCTTGTTATGCCACTCCAGCGATCGCCCTGGCGAACTCGCTTGCGGAGAATGGTTCGAGGTCGTCGACCTGTTCGCCGACACCGATGAAATAAACCGGCAATTTGTGCTTTGCCGCAATCGCCACCAGAATACCGCCGCGTGCCGTGCCGTCCAGCTTGGTCATCACCAGGCCGTTGACGCCGGCGACATTGCGGAAGATCTCGACCTGGTTGAGCGCGTTCTGGCCGGTGGTGGCGTCGACCGTCTGCAGCACGGTGTGCGGCGCCTCCGGATCGAGCTTGCCCAGCACCCGGACGATCTTTTCCAGTTCCGCCATCAGCTCGGTCTTGTTCTGCAGCCGCCCGGCGGTGTCGATGATCAGCACGTCTGAGCCGGCTTGCCTGGCCTGTTCGAAGGCATCGTAGGCAAGACCTGCGGCGTCGGCACCGAGTTTTGAGGCGATGACCGGCGACTTGGTGCGCTCGCCCCAGATCTTCAATTGCTCGATCGCGGCGGCACGGAACGTGTCGCCGGCGGCGAGCATCACCGACAGGCCGCCGTCGGTCAGCTTTGCCGCCAGCTTGCCGATGGTCGTGGTCTTGCCGGTGCCGTTGACGCCGACAACAAGGATGACATGCGGCTTGTGGCTGAGGTCGAGCTCCAGCGGCAAGGCGACATGCGTCAGCACCTTCTCCACCTCGGCCGCCATGATGGCGCGGACTTCCGTCTCGGAGACGTCCTTGCCGTAGCGGCTGGCAGCCAGCGAATCGGTGATGCGCAAAGCCGTCTCCATGCCGAGATCGGCGCGGATCAGCACGTCTTCCAGATCCTGCAGCGTGTCCTCGTCGAGCTTGCGCTTGGTGAAGACGCCGGCGATGTTGCCCGACAGTTCCCGGGAAGAGCGGGCGAGCCCCTCCTTCATGCGCTGGAACCACGAGCGTTTCGGCGCCGGTTCCGGCGCCTTCTGCGGCTCGGCTCTCTGCTCGACCTTCTTGGTGACTGTGACCTTGCCGGGAGCCGGCTTTGGCTCCGGCGGTGGTTGCGGAATAGGCTCGCGCTTTACCTCCGCCTCGATGGGGGAGGTCCCGAGCGAAGCTCGGGGGTGGGGGTGACTGGCGCTGGCGCCGGCGCTGTCACCCCACCCCGCCGCTTCCACCCCCTCACCCTCCCCATCGAGGGGAGGGTGGGGCGCTGGTATGGCTTCAGGTTCGGGCGCGATCTCGGTAAGGATCGGCTTCGCCTCGATCGGCGCCGGCTGGCGAATCGGTGGCGGGATTTCGGCCGCCGGCGCCTCAGGCTCGGGCGCAGTTAAGGGGGCCTCGGCAGGCGGTGCGGCATCTTGCGCAGGTCCGTGCTGCCCCTCACCCTTATCCTCTCCCCGTGAAGGACGGGGAGAGGGGGGCGTCAGCGTCGGAGCTTCTCCTTTGCCGCTTTCAAAAGGAGGCTCGGCGGGACGATCAGCACCCTTCTCCCCGTCCCTATACGGGGAGAAGGTGCCGGCAGGCGGATGGGCAGCGCCAGCCTCTGATGATGGAAGCTGAGTGGACGCTTCGACGGGCGCAGGTTCCGGCTGGATGTCTGGCTCGGGCGGAATGCTCGGAGCGGGTTCGGCCTCTTCAACAGGCGTCGGTTGCGGCGCGGAAGGTATCTCTGGTTCGACCGGCGGTGCGGCTTCTGCTTCGGGCCGAGGCTCTTCGCGTTTCAAAAATTCCGGAGCGGCTTGCTCGGCCGCCGGTTTCAGCGCCTCGAGCGCGTCCCATTTGATCGGCGGCAGCGGTGCGGTCTCGTCGATCCGCTCCTCGACCACCTCCTTCTTGCCGAACGAAAATATCTTCTTGAAAAAACCAGCCATGTCCTTGCGTCTCAGGCGGCGCGGGCGGCAAGCGGCGCCGCGATCAGCCGCGAGCCGTCATCGCCGGCGATATCGGCCTCGACGATTTCGCCCGGCGCGCTCCCGGAGATCGCGGCAAGCGTAAACCCTTCGGTGCGACCGAGCCCGTCGCGCTCGACCAGGATCGACTGGCGTGTTCCGGCGAGCGAGGAAAGGTGGCTGCGATAGGCGGCGTCACCGGCGGCGCGCAGCCGTGCCGCACGCTGCTTGACCAGTTCGCGGCGAAGTTGCGGCATGCGCGCGGCGGGGGTGCCTTCGCGCGGCGAAAACGGAAAGACGTGGAGATGCGTCAGGCCGCATTCCTCGACGATCTCCAGCGATTTTTCGAACATGGCGTCCGTCTCGGTCGGGAAGCCGGCGATGATGTCGGCGCCGAAGACGATGCCGGGACGCAGTTTGCGCAAATCCTGGCAAAAACGGATCGACTGATCCCGGTTGTGCCGGCGCTTCATCCGCTTCAGGATCATGTCGTCACCGGACTGCAGCGACAGATGCAGATGCGGCATCAGCCGAGGCTCGGTGGCGATGGCTTCGAGCAGGTCGTCGTCAGCCTCGATCGAATCGATCGAGGAAAGGCGCAGGCGTTTCACGTCAGGCACCTGCTTGAGGATTGTCTTGACCAATTTGCCGAGTTTTGGGCTGCCCGGCAGGTCGGCGCCGAAACTGGTCATGTCGACGCCGGTCAGCACGATCTCGGCATAGCCATTGCCGCTCAGCCGCTTGACCTGCTCGACCACGGCGCCCATCGGCACCGAGCGTGAATTGCCGCGGCCATACGGGATGATGCAGAAGGTGCAGCGGTGGTCGCAGCCGTTCTGAACCTGGACGAACGCCCGCGCCCGGCCTTCGATGGCGTCGACCATGTGGCCGGCCGTCTCGCGTACCGAAAAGATATCGTTGACGCGAGCCTTCTCGGTGTCGTTGACGCCGAAATCCGGCAGCGCGCGATAGGACTGCGCCTTCAGCTTTTCCTCATTGCCGAGGACGAGATCGACCTCGTCCATGGCGACGAAATTCTGCGGCTCGGTCTGCGCGGCGCAGCCGGTGACGATGATGCGGGCCTGCGGGTTCTCGCGGCGGGCCTTGCGGATCGACTGTTTGGCCTGGCGCACCGCCTCGCCGGTGACGGCGCAGGTGTTGAAGATGATGGCGCCGCCTTCCAGCGCGCCAAGGCCGGCGCTTTCCGCCTCTCGTCGCATCACCTCGGATTCATAGGTGTTCAGCCGGCAGCCGAAGGTGACGACGTCAACACCTTTGGGAAGACCGGGGCCCTTGGAGAAAACGGGATCCCCGGAAAGAGCGGGACCCTTCTTGGCAAGAGGAGCCATCAGGCGGCGCTTTCGGTGTCGCGAGCCCATACGCCGGTCGCCGGGTCGAAGCTGCCGGAAAATTCCCATTCGGCGGCACCGGTGAGGATGACGTGGTCGTCGCCGCTCCACTCGACATGCAAGGCGCCGCCTCCGGGCGTCACCAGGGAGACGCTGCGTCCGGTCCGCCTGGTGCGCGCCGCAGCAACGACGGCGGCACAAGCCGCCGTGCCGCAGGCCTTGGTCAGGCCGGCGCCGCGCTCCCAGGTGCGGATGACCATCGTCTCGGGAGAGGTCACCCGCGCAATGGTGATGTTGGCGCGTTCGGGGAAGATCGGGTGGTTTTCGAGCAGCGGACCGAAGCGGTCGAGCTCATAGGACCAGACGTCGCGGTCGACCCAGAAGATGGCGTGCGGATTGCCCATCGACACGACCGAGGGTGAGTGCAGCACCGGCGCGTCGATCGGGCCGACCTGCAGCTCGATCATGCGGGTATCACGGAATTCCTCGGCGAGCGGAATATCCTGCCAGCCAAAACGCGGCTTGCCCATGTCGACCGAGATCAGCCCGTCGGCATGTTCTTCAGCGTTGAGGATACCGGCGACTGTCTCGAAGGCGAATGTCTTCTGGCCGGTCTCGGCGGCAAGTGCCTGCACCACGCAACGCATGCCGTTGCCGCAGGCCTGCGCGCCGGTTCCGTCGGAGTTCAGGATGTCGATGAAAAAGGCGGTGCCCGGCGTTCTGGCGTCGTGGATCGCCATGATCTGATCGAATTTCGTCGCGGCGTCGGCATTGAGCGCAAGGGCGGCAGCCGCCATCACCCGATCGGCGCGACCGCGCATGTCGGCAACGATGATCTCGTTGCCGATGCCGTTCATCTTGGCGAAGGGGGCGGTGCTTGCCATGGATCGAAAGGTCTCATGCCGGTTTGGCGCCTATATGGCGGATAGTGGCCGGAATTACCAGTGCGAGACGCCAGCGCGCCGTGCGTCGACTTGGACGCACAAGATACGCTCTGACATTTTTAGACCTGCGCATCGTGCTTTCTGAAAATCGATTCCGATTTTCGGGCCGATGCTGTCTACGCCACCGCGAAGACGCCAAACATGACCAGCAGGAAGATGATCAGCACGATGCCGATGAGAATGCGGGCGCCGGTGGCGGCGGCTCCGGCCAATGCCGGCATGCCGAGCAGGCTGGCCGCGGCCGCGATAATCAGAAGAATGATGATCCACTTGATCATGGAAAATCCCTCGCAGCCGACGGTTGTGGACGACTACCAACGCGTTTACGACGTCCCCGGTTCCCCTGGGCGCCGGGTCGCCTGCCTAGAACGCCGGCACGTCCCAGACCTCGCCGGGACGCAGGGCGCGAAAGCGTTCTTGCGGGACACCTTGATCGTCGAGGGCCTCGCCAAGCTTTCTTGCCGGCTCGTCGATCGGCTCGTTGGTGAGCCGGAACGTGCCCCAATGGCAGCCGGCGGCATAGGCGGCGTTGCACAACAGCATGCCTTGCACCGCCTCCTCCGGGTTCTGGTGGTGTGGCGCCATGAACCAGCGCGGCTCGTAGGCGCCGATCGGCAGGATAGCGAGGCGGAAGCCGCCGTGCCTTCCGGCCATCAGCCGGTAGTTGATGCCATCGTGGAAACCGGTGTCGCCGGCGAAATAGACCTTTCCGCCCGGCGTCTCGACCACAAAACCCGCCCACAGCGCCATGCGCCGGTCGCGGGTGCCGCGTGCCGACCAGTGGTGCACCGGCTCGACATGGACGGCGACGTCGTTGCCGATCTCGACCCGCTCGCCCCAATCATGCACGGAAAGCCGCATGCCGGGAACGCCAGCGTCGATGATGGCGTCGTTGCCGAGCGGCGTCAGCACCAGCGGGTCGTGCTTTGTCTTCAGCCGTTTCAGCGTGGCCAGGTCGAGATGATCGTAGTGGTTGTGGCTGACCAACACGAGGTCGATCGGCGGCAGGTTGGAGAAGGCGATGCCCGGCGGATTGACCCGTTTCGGCCCGGCAAAGGGGAGCGGCGAGGCGCGCTGCGACCAGACCGGGTCGGTAAGAATATTCAGGCCGGCTGTCTGGATGAGAAGCGAGGAATGGCCGACCATGGTCAGCCTTAGCCCGGAGCCGTCGATCCGCTTGGCCGGTGTCGCCTGACGAAACGGACTCGGATCCGCCGTCGGCCATTTCGAGCGTTCGCCGCCCAACTGCCACTTCAAAAGATCGGAAAAGCGGGCAGGCGGCTTGCCACTGGGATTGAAGAACAAGGTGCCGTCGAAATGATCGCTGGGCAGCCCGTTATAGTAGCGGTTGGCCGCCCTTTTTCTCGCAGCCAAGATTTCGCCTCCGGCAAGGTTCGGTTTCATCAGAGATAGGACCGAAGCGGGCTGGCGCAAGCATTTGGCGGCCGGACGCCAGGGGCAGGCCTATCCAGGCAAACCGCTGCGCAGTCTCGGGCCAGACCCCCAGGGCAGGTTTTCGGGCGGCACGCATCTGTGGCAAAGTTGCAACAGGTGTCGCCGCAAATGCTATTTTAACCATACAGGGTTGAAATTTTGCCACCTTCTCCGTCTTGGTAAAGGGGATATTGTGCGGACGGCAGCCCAGCCGGACCCGACGGAGGTTTGAAATGGATTTTTCGAAAACCGGTCTGCTGGCCGTATCGCTGGCCGCGCTCTTTGCCAGCGGCTGTTCAACGTCACGGTTCTCGTCGATGGACCAGCAGCCGGCGCCGCTGCAAGCCGCGCCCTCCGGCACGGTGACCGCAAACCAGCTGCCGCCGCCGGCGTCGCCCGGCACCGCCGACCCGTCGAAATTTCCGACGGCGCCGCAGGGCCCGCAGGTCGCCTCGCTGCCGCCGGACGGAACGGCTCCGGCCGGAGCCCCGGATCTTACCGCAAGCAGCGTCGCCGGTGTGTGGAAGGCCAGCGTGTCCGGCCAGAGCTGCCAGGTGGCGACGCCGCAGACCAAATTCGGCTCCGGCTATCGGGCTGGACCGCTGCATTGCCCGGCACCGATCGACGGCATCAAATCCTGGAACGTCGCCGGCAAGCAGTTGACGCTGTACGACGCGAATGGCGGCACGCTGGCACGGCTCTATTCCTCTGGCGGAGAGAAATTCGACGGCCAGACTTCCAACGGCCTGCCGATCTCGCTTACAAGAGGCTGACCCGCCCGCCCTTAGTGTTTTTACGCGATTCCGGGCCGAAAACCGCTACACGCTTTTCCCGGAATTGCTCTCTTTTGTTTTTACGCAATTCCGGACAGAAAGCCGCTACACACTTTTCTTGGAATTGCTCCGGAACGACGTGACCGATGCATCTGCGTGACGGCCTTCAGACCCATGCGACCGTCCGGCAGCGTTACGACCATTGGGTCGATACGGGCCTGATCGACCGCGATCGCGCGCAGGAGCGGGTCGTCGCGGCACTCGACCGGCTGATCGACGAGATTTCGGCAAAACGGCTGGCGCACAAATCGAGCGCGCTGGGCTGGCTGTTCGCTCGCAAGCGCGAGACGCGCGAGGCCGTCAAGGGCCTCTATATCCACGGCGGCGTCGGCCGCGGCAAGACCATGCTGATGGACATGTTCTTCGAGCTGGTGCCGGTCCGGCGCAAGCGCCGTGTGCATTTCAACGACTTCATGGCCGATGTGCAGGACCGCATCCAGAAGCACCGGCAGGCGCGTAAAGAGGGCACCGTCAGGGAAGACGACCCGATCGCGCCGGTGGCCCGCGCGTTGGCCGAGGAAGCCTGGGTGCTGTGCTTCGACGAGTTTTCCGTCACCGACATCGCCGATGCGATGATCCTGTCGCGGCTGTTCTCGGCGCTGTTTGCCAACGGCGTCGTGCTGGTCGCCACGTCCAATGTCGCGCCGCAGGATCTTTACGGCGACGGCTTGAACCGCAAGCTTTTCCTGCCCTTCATTGGCATCCTGGAGCGGCATGCGCAGGTGATTGCCCTCGATGCCGACAAGGACTATCGGCTGGACAAGCTCAGCCGCCTGCCGGTCTATGTCACCCCTGCCGATGCCGCCGCCGATGCTGTCCTCGACGAGGCCTGGAAAGTGATGACGCATGGCAGGTCGACGCAGGCAGCGGCCCTGACGGTAAAGGGCCGGCAGGTCGTCGTGCCGCGCGCCGCCGGCGAAGCGGCGCGGTTTTCCTTTGCCGATCTCTGCGAAAACCCGCTCGGTGCCCGCGATTTCCTGGCGATTGCCGGCCGCTTCTCGACGGTCTTCATCGATCATGTGCCGGTGCTTGGCGAAGGCATGCGCAACGAGGCTAAGCGCTTCATCCTGCTGATCGACACGCTCTACGACCATCATGTGCGGCTGGTGGTGAGCGCCGCCGCACCGCCAGCGCAGCTTTATACGGCCAAGCGCGGCAACGAGGTCTTCGAATTCGAGCGCACCGCGTCGCGGCTGATCGAGATGCAGAGCCACGAATGGCTGGAAGACTGGGTGGAGAGGCAGAAGGCGCGGGTGGTGCCGGTGGAGGCGAGGCAGGTTCGGGCCTGAAGATAGTCTTCGGAAGGTCGCGATCCTTCGCGCCCCCCTCTGTCCTGCCCTCTTTGGCAAATCTTGGCATCTCCCCCACAAGTGGGGAGATTGGCCGTCATCTTTCGCTTGTCCAATCTCCAACGTCAGAGGCGTGAGCGGAGCGTCGAAGCTGCCGATCTCCCCCCATGTGGGGGAGATGTCCGGCAGGACAGAGGGGCGCTGTCCGGGGCCCTGTCCCGCCGGCGCCTATAGTCGATACACATACATGACGAAATCCTCCGCCGGCCTATGGGGCTCCTTGCGCGACTCATAAAGCGCCTGGGCCGCCACATTGTCCGGCTCGGTGCCGAGCCAGGCCTCCTCGCAGCCATGCTCCCGGCCGAGCTCAAACATGGCGTCGAGCATCTTCGTCGCTATGCGCTGGCGCTGGAAGGCCGGCGCCACGCCGACTTCGTCGATGTAGAGTTCGCTCACCTTGTCCGGGTGGCGGTGGATGACGGCCGCGCATTGGCCGACGACCGTGCCATCGGCCAATGCCACGATCATGAAATGACCGGATTCGCGGAGATACGCTGCCAGCCGATCCAGCCTGACCGGTTCATCGAACACATCTCCGGCGACCCGCATCACAAGGGCGTCATCGCCGGGAAACAGCCTTCTTATTTCCATCTTCATTGCGTAACTTTCCCAAGTCGGCTCAATTCTTTTGACGTTTACGTAAATCCCAACCCATCTAACCGATTGAAAAAACTCACTCCAAAATAATCGTTTGAATGTTTCATGCGCCGGGGCTATTGGGTGCGGCGACATCTTCGCGGCTTCCCCGCAGCATTCCGGCCTCCTTCCTCGACGCCGTCATCCAATTCGCTAAGGGATTTGGGCGCCGTCACAGTCTAAAGGGAAAAAATCCTGACATGGCACGCAACAAGATAGCGCTCATCGGCTCGGGCATGATCGGCGGCACGCTCGCCCACATGATCGGCCTCAAGGATCTCGGCGATGTTGTGCTGTTCGATATCGCCGAGGGCATCCCGCAAGGCAAGGGGCTGGATATCGCGCAGTCGTCACCGGTCGATGGCTTCGATTCAAGGCTGACCGGCGTCAACGATTATGCCGGCATCGAGGGCGCCGACGTCTGCATCGTCACCGCCGGCGTGCCGCGCAAGCCCGGCATGAGCCGCGACGACCTTCTCGGCATCAACCTGAAGGTCATGGAGCAGGTTGGCGCGGGTCTTAAGAAATACGCGCCGAAAGCCTTCGTCATCTGCATCACCAACCCGCTCGACGCCATGGTCTGGGCGCTGCAGAAGTTCTCCGGGCTGCCGAAGAGCCATGTCGTCGGCATGGCCGGTGTGCTCGACAGTTCGCGCTTCCGCTACTTCCTGGCCGAGGAGTTCAAGGTGTCGGTCGAGGATGTCACCGCCTTCGTGCTCGGCGGCCATGGCGATTCCATGGTGCCGATGATCCGCTATTCGACGGTCGCCGGCATCCCGCTGCCCGACCTCATCAAGATGGGCTGGACTTCGAAGGAAAAGCTCGACCAGATCGTGCAGCGCACCCGCGACGGCGGCGCCGAGATCGTCGGCCTGCTCAAGACCGGCTCGGCCTTCTACGCACCGGCCGCCTCGGCGATCGCCATGGCCGAAGCCTATCTCAAGGACAAGAAGCGCGTGCTGCCCTGTGCTGCGCATCTCTCCGGCCAGTACGGTGTCAAGAACACCTATGTCGGCGTGCCGGTGGTGATCGGCGCCGGCGGCGTCGAGCGCGTCATCGAGATCGAGCTCGGCAAGGCCGAGCAGAAGATGTTCGACAATTCGGTGGCGGCGGTGCAGGGCCTGTGCGAGGCTTGCGTCAAGATCGCTCCGCAACTCGCCGCCAAGTGATCCCCCAGCAGCTGATCTGGAGACAACGCGCATGAACATCCATGAATATCAGGGCAAGGCGCTGCTAAAGGGCTTTGGCGCACCGGTGGCCGAAGGCGTGCCGGTGTTCAGGGCAAGCGAGGCGGAAGCTGCCGCCAAGGCGCTGCCCGGCCCGCTCTATGTGGTAAAAAGCCAGATCCATGCCGGCGGCCGCGGCAAGGGCAAGTTCAGGGAGCTCGGCCCCGACGCCAAGGGCGGCGTGCGGCTGGCGAAATCGGTGGCCGAGGTCGTCACCAACGCCCAGGAAATGCTTGGCCACACTCTGGTCACCAAGCAGACCGGTCCGGCCGGCAAGCAGGTCAACCGGCTCTACATCGAGGATGGCGCCGACATCGAGCGCGAGCTCTATCTGTCGCTGTTGGTCGACCGCTCCGTCGGCCGCATCGCTTTCGTCGTTTCGACCGAGGGCGGCATGGACATCGAGGCGGTCGCCCACGACACGCCGGAAAAGATCATCACCGTCGCCATCGACCCGGAAAAAGGTGTGACGGCGGATGATCTGAAAGAACTCAACGGCGCGCTGAAGCTCGACGGCGAGGCCGCCGAGGACGGCGAGACGCTGTTCCCGATCCTCTACAATGCCTTCGTCGAGAAGGACATGAGCCTGCTCGAGGTCAACCCGCTGATCATCATGAAGAATGGTCGGCTGCGCGTGCTCGACGCAAAAGTGTCGTTCGACAACAACGCGCTGTTCCGCCATCCCGACGTGATGGAGCTGCGCGACATCACCGAAGAGGACGAGAAGGAGATCGAGGCGTCGAAATACGACCTCGCCTATGTCGCGCTCGACGGCAATATCGGCTGCATGGTCAACGGCGCCGGCCTCGCCATGGCGACGATGGATATCATCAAGCTCTACGGCGCCGAGCCCGCCAACTTCCTCGACGTCGGCGGCGGCGCGTCGAAGGAGAAGGTGACGGCGGCGTTCAAGATCATCACCAAGGACCCGGCGGTCAAAGGCATCCTGATCAACATCTTTGGCGGCATCATGAAGTGCGACGTCATCGCCGAGGGCGTTATCGCGGCGGTCAAGGAAGTCGGCCTGCAAGTGCCGCTGGTGGTGCGGCTGGAAGGCACCAATGCCGAGCTCGGCAAGAAGATCATCAACGACAGCGGGCTCAACGTCGTCTCGGCCGATGACCTAGACGACGCGGCCAAGAAAATCGTGGCGGCGGTGAAGGGCTGATCTGGTGCCTCCGCACAAGATAAACCTGGTCGAGGCGGCGGATCAGAAGATCAAAAAGGTCTTCGATCCGCATATCGCCGGCGACGTCAACGACGCCCAGGTCAAGATCGCCAAGTTTGGCGATGTCTTCGACTGGCACGCGCATGACAATGAGGACGAAGCCTTCCTGGTGCTGCGCGGCCGCATCGCCATCGACTTTCGCGACGGCACGGTGGAGCTTGGCAGCGGCGAGTTCATAGTCGTGCCGCGCGCCATTGAGCACCGGCCGCGCTCGCTGAGCGAACAGCCGGTGGTGCTGATGTTCGAGCCGGCGACGACGCTCAATACCGGCAACGCCAAAAGTGACCTCACCGTCGCCGATCTCAAGCGTCTCTGACCTGACGATGACCGCGCAGCCTTCCTCCATCAACGGTTTGTAAAGGACCACCATGTCCATTCTCGTCGACAAGAACACCAAGGTGCTCGTGCAGGGCCTGACCGGCAAGACCGGCACGTTCCATACCGAGCAGGCGCTGGCCTATCACGGGACAAAGATGGTCGGCGGCATCCACCCCAAGAAGGGTGGCGAGACGTGGACCGGTGCCACGGGCGAGAGCTTGCCGATCTTTTCCACCGTCGCTGAAGGCAAGGCGAAGACCGGCGCCAATGCGTCTGTCGTCTATGTGCCACCGGCGGGCGCCGCCGAGGCGATCCTGGAGGCGATCGAAGCCGAGATCCCGCTGATCATCTGCATCACCGAGGGCATACCGGTGATCGACATGATCAAGGTCAAGGCGCGGCTTGACCGTTCGACATCGCGGCTCATCGGCCCCAACTGCCCCGGCGTCCTGACCCCCAATGAATGCAAGATCGGCATCATGCCCGGCAACATCTTCCGCAAGGGCTCGGTCGGCGTTGTTTCCCGCTCGGGAACGCTTACCTACGAGGCAGTGTTCCAGACCACCAATGTCGGCCTCGGCCAGACCACCGCCGTCGGCATCGGTGGCGATCCCGTCAAAGGCACGGAGTTCATCGACGTGCTGGAGATGTTCCTCGCCGACGACGAGACCCAGTCGATCATCATGATCGGCGAGATCGGCGGCTCGGCCGAGGAAGACGCCGCGCAGTTCCTCAAGGATGAAGCCAAGCGTGGCCGCAAGAAGCCGATGGCCGGTTTTATCGCCGGGCGCACGGCCCCGGCCGGCCGCACCATGGGTCATGCCGGCGCGGTGATCTCCGGCGGCAAGGGCGGCGCCGAGGACAAGATCGCGGCGATGGAATCGGCCGGAATAAAGGTTTCGCCGTCGCCGGCTAGGCTCGGCACGACCTTGGTTGAAGCGATAAAGGGTTAAGGGAGTAGGGGAGTAAGGCAGTATGGGAGTAGGGGAATAGGAAGAACGGGACGAACGACGGCAAGTGCCTACTTTTCCCTACTGCCCTACTCCCTTACTGCCCTACTCCCCTCCAAAACAGGAGACGGAGCGCAGCCTCCGCTGAAAAAAATGGCAAGACAAGATCAGGCCAACGACCAATTTTCGCTTACCTCTTTCCTCTATGGCGGCAATGCCGATTATATCGACGCGCTCTACGCCGCCTATGAGGACGATCCCGCTTCGGTCGATCCCGAATGGCAGGATTTCTTCGCGGCGCTGAAGGACGACGCCGGCGATGTCCGCAAGAATGCCAAGGGCGCCTCATGGGCCAGGCCCTCGTGGCCGCTGCAGGCCAATGGCGAACTGGTCTCGGCGCTCGACGGCGATTGGGGCATCGTCGAGAAGCACATCGAGAAGAAGGTCCAGCACAAGGCGGTGATGAACGGCGTCACCCTTTCCGACGCCGACGTGCATCAGGCGACGCGCGATTCCGTGCGCGCCATCATGATGATCCGCGCCTACCGCATGCGTGGCCATTTGCACGCCAATCTCGACCCGCTCGGCATCGCCAAGCTCGAGGATTACAACGAGCTGTCGCCGGAAAATTACGGCTTCACCGCCGCCGACTACGACCGCCCGATCTTCCTCGACAACGTGCTCGGGCTCGAATTCGGCACCATCCGGCAGATGCTCGACATCCTGACCCGCACCTATTGCTCGACGCTCGGCGTCGAGTTCATGCATATTTCCGATCCCGAGGAGAAGGCTTGGATCCAGGCGCGCATCGAGGGCACCGACAAGGAGATCTCCTTCACCGCCGCCGGCAAAAAGGCGATCCTGCAGAAGCTGGTCGAGGCCGAAGGCTTCGAGCAGTTCATCGACGTCAAGTACAAGGGCACCAAGCGCTTCGGCCTCGACGGCGCCGAGGCGCTGATCCCGGCGCTGGAGCAGATCGTCAAGCGAGGCGGCCAGCTTGGCATGAAGGAGATCGTGCTCGGCATGGCGCATCGCGGCCGGCTGAACGTGCTCTCCCAGGTGATGGCCAAGCCGCACCGCGCCATCTTCCACGAGTTCAAGGGCGGCTCGGCCGCACCCGACGAGGTCGAGGGATCGGGCGACGTGAAGTACCATCTCGGCGCTTCGTCGGACCGCGAGTTCGACGGCAACAAGGTGCACCTGTCGCTGACCGCCAATCCCTCGCATCTGGAAATCGTCGATCCGGTGGTGATGGGCAAGGCGCGGGCCAAGCAGGACTCTCTGTTCGGCCGCAGCCGCGAGGAGATCGTGCCGCTGGAAGAGCGCGCCAAGGTGCTGCCGCTACTCCTGCACGGCGACGCCGCTTTTGCTGGCCAGGGCGTGATTGCCGAAATCCTCGGCCTGTCGGGCCTGCGCGGCCACCGCGTCGCCGGCACGCTGCACTTCATCATCAACAACCAGATCGGCTTCACCACCAATCCGCGTTTCTCGCGCTCGTCGCCTTATCCGTCGGATGTCGCCAAGATGATCGAGGCGCCGATCTTCCACGTCAATGGCGACGATCCGGAAGCCGTGGTCCACGCCGCCAAGGTGGCGATCGAATTCCGCATGAAATTCCACAAGCCTGTCGTGGTCGACATGTTTTGCTACCGCCGCTTCGGCCACAATGAGGGCGACGAGCCGGCCTTCACCCAGCCGATCATGTACAGCAACATCCGCCGCCACAAGACGACGGTGCAGATCTATGCCGACCGGCTGATCGCCGAAGGCCACCTCAGCCAGGCCGAATTCGACAAGATGAAGGCCGACTGGCGGGCACATCTCGAACAGGAATTCGAGGTCGGCCAGCACTACAAGCCCAACAAGGCCGACTGGCTGGATGGCGCCTGGTCGGGCCTGCGCACAGCCGACAACCAGGACGAACAGCGGCGCGGCAAGACCGCCGTGCCGGTCAAGACGCTGAAGGAAATCGGCAAGAAGCTGGCCGAGGTGCCGAAGGAATTCGAGGCGCACAAGACGATCCTGCGCTTTCTCGAGAATCGCCGCCAGGCGATCGAGTCGGGCGAAGGCATCGACTGGTCGACGGCCGAAGCGCTGGCCTTCGGCGCCATCCTGCTCGACGGCAATCCGGTCCGGCTGTCCGGCCAGGATTCGGAGCGCGGCACGTTCTCGCAACGCCACTCCGTGCTCTACGACCAGCGCGACGAGACACGCTACATCCCGCTCAACAATCTGTCGGCGGCGCAAGCCGGCTTCGAGGTCATCAACTCGATGCTGTCGGAAGAGGCCGTGCTCGGCTTCGAATATGGCTACAGCCTGGCCGAGCCGAAGGCACTGACGCTTTGGGAAGCGCAGTTCGGCGATTTCGCCAACGGCGCCCAGGTGGTGTTCGACCAGTTCATCTCGTCGGGCGAGCGCAAGTGGCTCAGAATGTCGGGCCTCGTCTGCCTGTTGCCGCATGGCTATGAAGGCCAGGGGCCGGAACATTCGTCGGCCAGGCTCGAGCGTTTCCTGCAGCTTTGCGCCGAAGACAACATGCAGGTGGCCTACTGCACGACGCCGGCCAACTACTTCCACATCCTGCGCCGGCAGTTGAAGCGGGATTTCCGCAAGCCGCTGATCCTGATGACGCCGAAGTCGCTGCTGCGCCACAAGCGGGCGGTGTCGACGCTGCCGGAGATGTCGGGCGAAAGCGCGTTCCACCGGCTGTTGTGGGACGATGCCCAGCAGCTCCCCGGCCAGGCGATCAAGCTCACCAAGGATTCGAAGATCCGCCGCGTCGTGCTCTGCTCGGGCAAGGTCTATTACGACCTCTACGAGGAGCGCGAGAAGCGCGGCATCAACGACATCTACCTGCTGCGCGTCGAACAGCTCTATCCGTTCCCGGCCAAGGCGCTGATCACCGAACTGTCACGCTTCCGCAACGCCGAGATGGTGTGGTGCCAGGAGGAGCCCAAGAATATGGGCGCCTGGTCGTTCATCGATCCGTATCTGGAATGGGTGCTGGCGCATATCGACGCCAAGCACCAGCGGGTGCGCTATACCGGCCGGCCGGCCGCGGCGTCGCCGGCGACCGGGTTGATGTCGAAGCATCTCGCCCAGCTTGCCGCCTTGCTCGAAGACGCGCTCGGTGAATAGAACAGAGTTCGGCGAATAGAACAGAACCGACAGAAAAACGGACAGGCACAATGGCTACCGAAATCCGCGTCCCTACTCTTGGCGAATCAGTCACCGAGGCGACCATCGGCAAGTGGTTCAAGAAGGTGGGCGATGCGATCGCCACCGACGAGCCGCTGGTCGAGCTCGAAACCGACAAGGTAACGGTGGAAGTGCCGGCCGCGGCCGCAGGAACGCTCAGCGAGATCGCCGTCAAGGAAGGCGAGACGGTCGAAGTCGGCGCTTTGCTCGGCATGATTTCGGCGGGCAACGGGGCAAAAGCGGCAGCACCCGAACCCGCGAAGTCGTCAACGTCCGAACCGAAGCAGGACGCGGTATCGCAGGCCTCGGCGCCGACCGCCGCAGCCACCGTCAAGCAAGCCGCGGCCGAGACCGCCAAGATCGCCGGCGATGCCGGGCCGATCGAGGCGCGCGCGATGCCGCCGGCGCCAGCGGCGGCGAAGCTGCTGGCCGAGAGCAATCTCGCGGTCGACCAGATCTCGGGTTCCGGCAAGCGCGGCCAGGTGCTTAAGGGCGACGTGCTCGACGCGATCGCCAGGGGCGCGCCGTCGCAGCCGGCCGAGACGCCGAAGGCCCCTGCGCCGGTCGCCGCTCGTGCGCCGTCCTCGGCCGACGACGCGTCGCGCGAAGAGCGGGTGCGCATGACCAAGCTGCGGCAGACCATCGCCCGCCGCCTCAAGGAAGCGCAGTCGACCGCCGCCATGCTGACCACCTTCAACGAGGTGGACATGGGCGCGGTAATGGCCCTCAGGACCAAATACAAGGACGTGTTCGAGAAGAAGCACGGCGTGAAGCTGGGCTTCATGGGCTTCTTTACCAAGGCCGTCACCCATGCGCTGAAGGAAATCCCTTCCGTCAATGCCGAGATCGACGGCACCGACATCATCTTCAAGAACTACGCCCATATCGGCGTCGCCGTCGGCACCGAAAAGGGCCTCGTCGTGCCGGTCGTGCGCGATGCCGACCAGATGGGAATAGCCGAGATCGAGAAGGAGATCGGCCGGCTGGGCATTGCTGCGCGTGATGGCAAGCTTTCCGTGGCGGATATGCAGGGAGGCACGTTCACCATCTCGAATGGCGGCGTCTACGGGTCGCTGATGTCGACGCCGATCCTCAACGCGCCGCAGTCGGGCATCCTGGGCATGCACAAGATCCAGGAGCGGCCGGTGGTGGTCGGCGGCCAGATCGTGATCCGGCCGATGATGTATCTGGCGCTCTCCTACGATCACCGCATCGTCGACGGCAAGGAAGCGGTGACCTTCCTGGTGCGGGTCAAGGAAAGCCTGGAGGATCCGGAACGGCTGGTGCTCGATCTCTAGGCCCGGTCGAGGTGAGCCGGAGAATGGATCTGCGCCACCGAATGAGTTCCTCTCGTTTGTACTCCGGCATGTTTTTCACGCTGTGCGCGGCCGGCGTTGCGCAGACGGGATCGGCAGCCTTTGCCGCATGCCCGCTCGAACTCGCCGTCTATGGCGATGCCGAAAGTGCGGCCGAGATCGATTTCAGGCCGACCGCGGGATCGGCGGTCGTCACCAACACCTTCAAGATGGTGCTCGATAACGATGTCGTGCTCGACGGGATCGTCATGTGGACGCAAGGCGTGGCGCGGCCGCATGGTTCGCTGATGTACAAATGCCCGACAGGCGACGTCACCGGCGACGAGCTCGCCGCCTGCACGCTGTGGGAGGGGGTCGTCTACAGTGCGGATGACAAGGGCAACATCGCTCTGTTGCCGGCCGAAGGGGTAGATGCTCCGAAGACCCTGATCTTTCCCGACCTCGGACCGTCGCTGCAGAGGTCGACCGCCTATGGCGCCAACGGGTTTTCAAAGGTGCCGTGGGATGTTTTTTCGTTGAAGGGCTGTCAGGAATGAGCGCGGCCAAAAAAGTGCTGCTGGTGACCGGCGGCGGCCGCGGCATCGGCGCTGCCACATCCAGGCTTGCCGTCAAGGCCGGATACCGTGTTGCGATCAACTACGCATCGAATGAGGCTGCTGCCACGGCGCTTGTCGAGGCAATCGAACAGGCCGGCGGCGAAGCGCTGGCCATCATGGGCGACGTTGGCAGCGAGGCCGATATCCAGGCGATGTTCGAGAGGATCGATCATGTCTTCGGGCCGCTCGATGCGCTCGTCAACAACGCTGGCGTGGTCGACCAGAGGGCGCGTGTCGACGAAATGAGCGGAGCACGGCTGGAGCGCATGATGCGCATCAACGTCATTGGCTCCATGCTCTGTGCCCGCGAAGCGGTGAGGCGCATGTCGACCAGCCATGGCGGCAACGGCGGCGCCATCGTGAATGTCTCCTCGATTGCAGCGAGAATTGGCGGGCCGGGCGAATATGTCGACTACGCCGCCTCGAAGGGCGCGATCGATTCTTTCACGATCGGCCTGGCGCGCGAGGTGGCCGGCGAAGGCATTCGCGTCAACGCGGTCAGTCCAGGGATTGTCGATACCGAAATTCATGCCTCCGGCGGACAGCCGGATCGCGTCGCGAGGATGCGTCACGGCGTGCCGATGCAAAGGGCGGCGACCACCGAAGAGGTCGCCGCGGCAATTCTCTGGCTCCTGTCGGACGGGGCGTCCTATACGACAGGCGCGAATTTGGAAGTGGGCGGCGGCCGCTAATCCCAGCCAAGGCTGAGTGCAGACCAGAAGGACAAATCATGGCTTATGACGTCGTTATCATCGGATCGGGACCAGGCGGCTATGTCTGCGCCATCAAGGCGGCCCAGCTCGGCCTGAAAACGGCGGTGGTCGAGAAGAACCCGACCTTCGGCGGCACCTGCCTCAATATCGGCTGCATCCCGTCCAAGGCGCTGCTGCATGCCTCCGAGATATTCGCCGAGGCCGGTCATTCCTTCGATACGCTGGGCGTTGAGATCGGCGCGCCGAAGCTCAATCTGGAAAAGATGATGGCGCACAAGGACGCGACGGTGGCGTCCAACGTCAACGGCGTCGCCTTCCTGTTCAAGAAGAACAAGATCGACAGCTTTCGCGGCACCGGCAAGGTCGTGTCCGCCGGAAAAGTGTCGGTGACCGGCGAGGACGGCAAGGCCGAGGAGATCGAGACCAGGAACATCGTCATCGCCACCGGCTCCGACGTCACCGGCATTCCCGGGGTCAAGGTCAACTTTGACGAGAAGGTGATCATGTCATCGACCGGCGCGTTGTCGCTGGGCAAGGTGCCGGGCCACCTGGTGGTGGTCGGCGGCGGCGTCATCGGGCTGGAGCTCGGCTCGGTATGGGCGCGGCTTGGCGCCAAGGTGACCGTCGTCGAGTTCCTCGACACCATACTCGGCGGCATGGACGGCGAGGTCGCCAAACAGTTCCAGCGCATGCTGTCCAAGCAAGGCATCGAATTCAGGCTCGGCGCCAAGGTGACCGGTGTCGCCAAGGCCAAGAAGGGCGCCACCGTCACCTTCGAGCCGCTCAAGGGCGGCGCGGCCGAGACGATCGAGGCGGATGCGGTGCTGATCGCGACGGGACGCCGGGCCTATTCGGACAGTCTCGGGCTGAAGGAGGCCGGGGTCGAGGTCGACGAGCGCGGCCGGGTCAAGACCGACGGCCATCTCACCACCAATGTCCCCGGCATCTACGCCATCGGCGACGTCATCGCCGGGCCGATGCTCGCCCACAAGGCCGAGGACGAGGGCGTGGCGGTGGCCGAGATCATTGCCGGCCAGGCCGGCCATGTGAATTACGGGGTGATCCCGAACGTCGTCTACACCAGTCCGGAAATCGCCTCGGTCGGCAAGACAGAGGAAGAGCTGAAGGCGGCCGGCATCGACTACAAGGCCGGCAAGTTTCCGTTCAGCGCCAATGGCCGGGCGCGCGCCATGCTGCATACCGACGGCTTCGTGAAGATCCTGGCTGACAAGCAGAGCGACCGCGTGCTCGGCGTCCACATCGTCGGCTTCGGCGCCGGCGAGATGATCCACGAGGCGGCGGTGCTGATGGAGTTCGGTGGCTCGTCGGAAGATCTTGCCCGCACCTGCCACGCCCATCCGACGATGTCGGAAGCGGTGAAGGAAGCGGCGCTGGCGACCTTCTTCAAGCCGATCCACATGTAGGCCCTCCCAAGGAACTCCGGCAGCCATCGGAAGGCTCAACGCAAAACGGCCCGCTTTTCAGCGGGCCGTTCCGTATTTGGAGTCAGCAGCCGATCACTGCGGGGCTGGTGCTGGCGCCGGAGCAGGTGCTGGCTCTGCAGGTGCCGGCGCTGGCTCTGCCGGTGCCGGAGCAGGTGCTGGCGCTGGCGCTGGCGCTGGTTCTGCTGGCGCCGGAGCAGGCGCTGGTTCTGCTGGCGCCGGAGCCGGGGCAGGCGTCGGTTCAGCGGGCGCTGGCGCCGGGGCCGGCGTGGTTGCAGCCGGCGGTTCACCAGGCTCTGGCGCCTCACCGCTTGTTCCAAAAACATAGTAAGCGACAATAGCCAGAATAACGACGACCAAGGCAATCAGCCAGCCAGTGCTGCCGCCACCCGACTTGGGAGGGGGGGTCGGAGTGGTGTACGGGTCGTTTGGATTCGCCATAAAAGTGTCCTCCGTGGATGAAAAGTATCAATCAACACACATCAACGCGCAATCGTTGAACAGGTTTCACGCTAGGAATCGAAAACGCCGAAAACAGGGCATTCTTCGCCGGGAATCGTTTGTTTGCAAGCATTTTACTCGCAAAACTCGCAGTGATCGAGCCAAATTAAACCTTTCGACCGTCCTGTACTGAGACAAACCTCCGGCGAGTCGGGCAAAGCGTCGCCCCGAATCACGCCTTGCCAGGCCCGCAACTCAACCGTGCAACTAGTCGACGGCGGTGACAGTGTAGCCGGCCTTGCGGAAATCCTCGACCAGGCCTTCGGCGCCCGGAAGGTGCAGAGCGCCGACCGCCATGAATACGTTGCCCCTGGCGAGGATCGGCCTGGCATGGTCGATCATCACCTTGTTGCGGCTGGTGATCATGATTTCCTCGAAGGCGGCATAGCTTGCCGAATCGTCGTCGTCGCCGGGAAGGACGGCACGAAACAGCGGCCAAAGCATACCGGTGTCGCCGCGCTGGTAAAGCACGATCATGGTTTCATTGACGTCGTTCACCCTGTCGCCGAGCTTCAGGGTGTCGACGAGGCCCTTCATGTGAAACGCAAGTGGCAGCGAGGCCATGGCGCGAAGCTGGTCGGCGACGGTCTCCAACCCATCGACGGTTTTGCCTGAGGCCTTGGCGTCCTCTGCAAGCTTGATGTCGAGCACCGGCGTGCCGCCGGCCTGGCGGGCCAGTTCACAGGCCGGGAGCGCGACCATGGTCGACAGCATCCACGGCTTCATCTTGGCGACGCTCGCCGGTGGAATGCCGCGCGCGTCGAGCGCCTTGTTCACCGCCGCCGCATCGTCCGGCGACAGCAGCGAGGACAGCGTGGTGCTGTCGGTGAACATCATCAGCTCCGGCTCTTTCAGGAACGCCGCCATCATCTTCTGCTTGTCGAGCACCTCCGTGGTCTCGATGACGACAGTGTCGGCGGCGTCAAAGGCCTTTTGCGCGGCGGGCGGCAGCGTGGTCACGCGCGGGTCGGTCATGTGCATGGTGCCGAACAGGAAGGACGGTCTTTCGCCCGCCTTTTCCAGTTTCCACAACAGGCCCTTGCCGTTCGGTGTCGCGGCCGCTTCCGTCTCGATCTTGCGGTAGGCGGCCGGGTCGTCCTTCTGCAGGGCCGACAGCATGTCGGCGCCGGCGCAGACCGGGGTTTCAGCGCGCGCCTTGCCGGCGGCGAGCAGCGCGATGACGAGGAAGGAGAGGAAAAACAGGACGTTCAACGCGACGAGCAGCTTCAACGAAGCAAAGACCGTGCGGTCGGCGATGGCAAGTACGCGTTTCATGGCTCGCTTTTAGAGACAAAGAACGGCGAAACGGTTAACCGGCGCGGCAAAATTGTCTCGGACATCGTTCCACGGCGCATATCCTGGCTGCAACATCGCGAAATCATGCGTCGGTTAGGCCCGCGGGTGGGCCGCCTCATAGATTTCGAGCAGCCTCGCGGTGTCGACGCCGGTATAGATCTGCGTCGTCGACAGGCTGGCGTGGCCCAAAAGTTCCTGGATGGTGCGCAGATCGCCGCCGCGCCCAAGCAGATGTGTGGCGAAGGAATGGCGCAACGCATGCGGCGTGGCGGTGTCGGGCAGATTGAGCGCCGAGCGCAGCTTGGCCATGTCGCGCTGGACGATGGCCGGGTTGAGCGGCCCGCCGCGGGCGCCGCGAAACAGCAGGCCCTTCGGATCGAGATGATAGGGGCAGAGCCGCCGGTACTGGGCGATCGCCCGCAGCGCGATCGGCAGCACCGGCACCAGCCGCGTCTTGCCGCCCTTGCCGGTGACGCGCAGCACCGTTTCATCAGGCGACGACAGATCGGCGCCGGACAGGCCGAGCGCCTCGGAGATGCGCAGGCCCGAGCCGTAGAGCAGCGTCAGCACGGCGGCGTTGCGGGCGGCGACCCACGGTTCCTCCGCCAACTGGCCTTCCACCGAAACGACGTGTTTCGCATCGCTGGCCGTCAGCGGCTTGGGCAGCGACTTCGGCTGCCGCGGCGCGCGCAGTGCCGCAGCACCCGCCGCATTGACGAGGCCGCGCCGCTCCAGAAAGCGCAGCAGCGAGCGGATGCCGGCGAGCCCCCGCCCGAGCGTGCGGGCGCCGGCGCCTCCGGCGCGGCGGGCAGCGAGAAAGCCGCGCAGATCGGCCGGGCGCAAAGCGGCGATATCCGAAATGCCGGGCGAGCCGCCGCAATGGCCGGTCAGGAAGTGCAGGAACTGGCGGGTGTCGCGCTCATAGGCCTCCACGGTTTCCGGCGACAGCCGGCGTTCGCGCGCCAGCATCTTCAGCCAGCGTTCACGGGCCGCCTGAAGGTCTGGTTTGGCCGGGATGAGGAATTCCTGCATTGCGCTCTTCCAATATTCCGTTCTTCCAATTCTGGGCCATCTTCCGGCAGCCGGGTTAGGAAGCGGTGAAGAGCGGCGTCATTGAAATGACAAGAGCGTGGAGCTAGAGCAAGGCAAAGGATTGTTCCACCGATGACCAAACCGCAAAACCCCGTCCAGATGGCCGTGATCGGCGCCGCCCATGGCATCAAGGGCGAATTGCGCGTTAAAACGTTCACCGGCGATCCGCTGGCGCTGGCCGACTACGGGCCGCTCTATGCCAGGGACGGCCGCGCCTTCCAGATCGTCGACATCAGGCCGGCCAATAACGTCGTGGTGGTGCGCTTCAAGGGGATCAGCGACCGCAACGCCGCCGAGGCGCTCGCCGGCACGGAATTGTTCGTCGACCGCTCGATGCTGCCCGACGACGGCGAAGAGGACGAGTTCTATCATGCCGATCTCGTCGGTCTAACGGTCCGCGACGATACCGGTGCCGACATCGGCAAAGTCGTCGCCGTGCATAATTTCGGCGGCGGCGACATTCTCGACGTGACATTGGCGGGGCGCAAAGGCGTGCTGATCCCGTTCACGCAGGCTGCCGTTCCTGACGTGTCGATCAAGGACGGCTTCGTCCGCATCGATCCGACGGCGGCGGGCTTGATCGATGACGAAGACAGCGATGCTCCCGGCAGCGATGGTTTCGACCCGAAGGGCAGGCCGCGGGGGCCGAAGGACGCCGGGGGCAACCGGTGAGTTTTTCCGCCTCGGTGCTGACGCTCTATCCGGAGATGTTTCCCGGTGCACTCGGCGTGTCGCTGGCCGGCCGGGCGCTGGAGGCCGGCACATGGTCGCTGGAAGCAATCCAGATCCGCGATTTCGCCACCGATCGGCATCGCACTGTCGACGACACGCCGGCCGGCGGCGGCGCCGGCATGGTGATGCGTGCCGATGTTTTGGCCAAGGCGATCGACCATAGCTCGCCACCGGGCGATCCACGGCCACGGCTGCTAATGAGCCCGCGTGGAAAACCGCTGACACAGGTGCGTGTGCGCGAACTGGCCGCCGGGCCGGGTGTCGTTATCGTATGCGGCCGCTTCGAGGGCGTCGACCAGCGGGTGATTGACGCGCGGGGGCTGGAGGAGGTCTCGGTCGGGGACTTCATCCTCTCCGGCGGCGAGCCGGCGGCGCTGGTGCTGCTCGACGCCGTGGTGCGGCTGTTGCCAGGCGTGATGGGCAACGTGGTGTCGGGCGATGAAGAGAGCTTTGAAAACGGCCTGCTCGAACATCCGCACTACACGCGGCCGCAGGAATTCGAGGGCCGGCAAATCCCCGAGGTCCTCACCTCGGGCAATCACCAGAAGATCGCCGCATGGCGACGCGCCGAATCGGAAAGATTGACGAAAGAGCGGCGGCCGGACCTGTTAGCCGCTCAGCCCTTGGTGAAGTAGTAAAAGGCCAGGAACACGCCGACCCCGACGACGAAGCCGCGCACGGCAATTTGCGGCACGCGCTTGGCGATCCAGACGCCGGCATAGCCGCCCAGCGCGCCGCCCGGTATCATGACGATCGCCTGCCGCCAGGCGATGACGTCGCCCGAGACGAAGACCAGGATGGCTACTGCCGCGATGACCACGGCCAACAGGTTCTTCAGCGCGTTGAGGCGGTGATAGTCGCCAGCCTGCGTGAGGCCGAGCGTCGCCAGCATCATGACGCCCATGCCGGCGCCGAAAAAGCCGCCATAGACGGCGGTGGCGAACTGCGCCAGGCAGCCGACCAGCGAACCCACCGCGGCCTCACGGCCCGGCTTGGGCGCCGGCTTCAGCCACGGCCCGGCGGCGAACAGCGCGGTTGCCGCCAGCAGCAGCCAGGGCACCAGAACGCGGAACGACGGATTGTCGAGCGCCAGAAGGATGAGCGCACCGGCCAGCGCCCCAAAAGCCGAGATAAGGCCGAGCAGCAACGCGGTGCGCCAGAAATGCTTGATGTCGGACCAGTAGGCGAGCGTCGAGGTGATGTAGCCGGGAAACTGTGTCAGCGACGAGGTGGCGTTGGCGACGATCGGCGGCAAGCCGACCAGCGACATGGCGCCGAAGGTTATGAACGTCCCGCCGCCGGCTATGGCGTTGACGGCACCTGAGAGAAAGCCCGCGAAAAAGAGCAGTGCCGCATCGAGAACTGGCATGGAGGTGTTGCCGCCGGAGGAAAGTCACGTTTTGCCCGGCTTAAAAAGCTTGGCCCTTCGACGCAACCCCTGCGCTGAAAGATTGCAATGTCGGCCAACGGCCAAAAAAGACACGGCGAAGGCGTGACAAAGCGCCGAAATAGCTGTATGTGCGCGCCGTGCTGGCAAGAACAATCTGCCGGACCCGTCAACAATGGCGGTGTAGTCGCCCCTGCCCGATGTTCTCGAACCCAGACGGTCTCGAATAAAGGGCATAGCCGAGCGGTCAATGCAACTGCAAGGCGAGTGTCGGACGCTCTGACTGTCGGAAGAACAAGAAGTGGATTTTTGAGATGGATATCCTCCGTCAGCTCGAGGCCGAACAGGCCGCCAAGATCGAAGCCAAGCGCAAGCTTCCCGAATTCCAGCCCGGCGACACCGTGCGCGTCCAGGTCCGCGTGACCGAAGGCACCCGCACCCGTGTCCAGGCTTATGAGGGTGTCGTCATCGCCCGCGCCGGCGCCGGTTTCCAGGAGAATTTCACCGTTCGCAAGATTTCCTACGGCGAAGGCGTGGAGCGCGTGTTCCCGGTCTTTTCGCCGATGGTCGAAGGCGTCGAGATCGTGCGCCGCGGCAAGGTGCGTCGCGCCAAGCTCTACTACCTGCGCGATCGTCGCGGCAAGTCGGCCCGTATTTCGGAAAACACCGGCGTGCGCGCCCGCAAGCTCAACGACGAAGAGCGTGATGCGCTGAACGCCGAAAAGGCCCGCATCGAGGCAGAGAAGGTGGCTGCCGCTCAGGCGCTGGCCGCCGAGAAGGCTGCGCAGGACGCCGCCGAGAAGAAGGCCGCCGACGAGGCCGCCAAGGCCGAGGAAGTCACTGCCGCCGAATAAGGCGTCTTTAACAAACCATGTTTCGAAAAGGCGGCTTCGGCCGCCTTTTTTGCCACGCGGAATGGTTTTCGGTTTTGCCGGGCCGCCTCGGTCCGCAATCGAAACGGATCGTTCCGTAATGCCTTGAAAGCATGGAATCCATTTTCGCGCGAGCCGCATCAAGCCGGCTTGCAAGGCGCCTGCGGAAAGCTAAAGTCGGCGCCGGATTTCCTGCAAGCCTCGATAATGTCGAGGCCGTTCAAATGCTCGGGGTGTACCATGACCAAATCGAAAATGCTGTTGGCCGGCCTGTTGGCTCTGATTGTTGCGCCCGTCGCCGCCCTGGCGCAGGCGCTTCCCGATCTCGGCGGCAAGAAGGTGGTGGTGGTGACGGAGAACGCCTATCCGCCGCTGCAGTTCATCGATGCCAAGACCGGCAAGCAGATCGGCTGGGAATATGACGCGATGAACGAGATCGCCAAGCGGCTGAATTTCCAGGTCGAGTACCAGAACACCTCCTGGGACGCGATGATCCAGGCGGTCTCCGACAACCAGTACAACATCGGCATGACCGGCATCACCATCAAGGACGATCGCAAGCAGAAGGTCGATTTCTCCGACCCCTATATGCGCTCGGAACAGTTCATGCTGGTGCGCGGCGACGAGAAGCGCTTCACCGACGCCAAGACGCTCGGCGCTTTCAAGGACGGGCTGATCGGCGCGCAAGCCGGCACCACCCCGTTCTACACCGCTGTCTACAGCGTCCTCGACGGCAATGAGCAGAACCCGCGCATAAAACTGTTCGAGACGTTCGGCGCCACGGTGCAGGCGCTGAAGACCGGCGACGTCGATGTCGTGCTGACCGACGGCACCGCCGGCAAGGGCTATGTCGAGGCGTCCAATGGCGGGCTGAAGCTGATCGGCGGACCACTCGGCACCGAGGATTTCGGCTTTATTTTTCCGAAAGGCTCGGATCTGGTGAAGCCGGTCAATGCCGCGATCGCCGCGTTGAAGGCCGACGGCACGCTCGACGCGCTCAACA
Organism: Mesorhizobium sp. WSM4848; assembly: GCF_055811375.1. Taxonomy (NCBI): domain Bacteria; kingdom Pseudomonadati; phylum Pseudomonadota; class Alphaproteobacteria; order Hyphomicrobiales; family Phyllobacteriaceae; genus Mesorhizobium; species Mesorhizobium sp. WSM4848. Next base: position 17,455 of record NZ_JBVVPX010000021.1, on the reverse strand, counting down.
AGAAATGGTTCCTTGATTACAAGATGGGGCAGTAGGACTTTTGTCGCGGACGTTGCGGGACGCGCAGGAACTCGCGCTGCCTTCGTTCCTTCGCGCCCGCCTCCGCGATGCCTGCTTTACCGGCATCACCTGATGCCCGCATCCTCTACCCCAAAATCCGACTTCCCCTGGTGGCTCGCCGCGGCCGCGGCGCTCGCCGCGGCAGCCGCCATCTTCATCGCCGCAAGCGACCTCTATGCCCAGGTTTTCGCGACCGTCGCCAAGGGCATCGGCATCACCGTGTTCGTCACAATGGTCGCCTTCGCGCTGGCATCGGTGATCGGGCTCGGCATTGCGCTGATGGGGCTGTCGGGGTCGCGCTGGCTGCGCCAGATCGCTCGCTTCTATGTCGAGATCATTCGCGGCGTGCCGATGTTGGTGCTGTTGTTCTGGATCGCCTTCGCCGGCGCGCCGGCCTTCGTCGCGGCATGGAACGCGCTGACGGCGCCGCTGCAAAGCGCCGGCCTGTTCGGCGAGCTGATGATACGCGACGTATCGTTGCTATGGCGCGCGATCATGGCGCTGACCATCGGCTACTCGGCCTTCATCTCGGAGGTCTTCCGCGCCGGCATCCAGGCGGTCGAGAAGGGCCAGATCGAGGCGGCGAAGGCGCTGGGGCTGACGCGCACGCAGCGTTTTCGGCTGATTGTGTTTCCGCAGGCGATCCGCACCATCCTGCCGCCGCTCGGTAATGATTTCGTCGCCATGGTCAAGGATTCCTCGCTGGTCTCGGTGCTCGGCGTCGCCGACATCACCCAGATGGGCAAGATCTATGCCGCCGGCTCGTTCCGCTTCTTCGAGACCTATTCGATCGTCGCCTATATCTATCTCATCCTTACGGTCGGTCTGTCGCTGGCCTTGCGGGGGCTGGAGAAGCGGCTGCGCCGCAGGGATGGGCAATAGCCGGCAGGCGAGGACGGCGCTACCATTGCGGCAGGTATGTCCTGTGTCCGGAGAAACCAGTGATCATCGACGAAGCCAATGCGGCGCTGGAAGCGGTCTATATGGCCGATACGCCGGAAGCGCTTGCCAAGGCCTACGCGGCATGGGCTGCGACCTACGACAGCGAAACTGCCTCGCTCGGCTACCTCCTGCCGTTCCTGATCGCCGCCTGGGTGGCGCGCCATGTGCCATCAGGCGAGGGGCCGCTGCTCGACGCCGGCTGCGGCACCGGCCTGTCGGGACCGTCGCTCAAGGCGCTGGGCTATCCGGACATCGCCGGGCTCGACCTGTCGGCTGAAATGCTAAAAATCGCCGGCAGCCGGCAGGCTTACAGCGAGCTGAAACAGGCGATGCTCGGCGGCCCGCTGCCCTGGCCGGACGGGTATTTCCGTGCCTTCTTCTCGACCGGCGTGTTCACCATCAACCATGCACCGGCCTCCGGCCTGCATGAACTGGTGCGCATCACCAGGAGGGGCGGCCACGCCATCTTCACCGTTCGCGACCAGGTTTTTGCGAGCGGCGGGTTTCAGGCGACGTTCGACGAACTGGAGCAGGCGAAAAAATGGCGGCCGGTCGAGGAGAGCCCGTGGTTCCGCTGCTATGCGATCGCCGAGCCCGAGGCGCTGGTGAAGACATTTGTGTACGAGGTGGTTTGAAGCGGCGGCTTCTTCCTTCTCCCCTTGTGGGAGAAGGTGGCCGAGCGAAGCTCGGTCGGATGAGGGGTGCTCCAGCTTGGCTGCGACAGCACTCCGTCCAACACCCCTCTTCCGTCTCGGGCGCTGCGCACCGATCCACCTTCTCCCACAAGGGGAGAAGGTGAAGCCGCGCTACACCAGCTAATTGCCGAAAAGCCAAAACATTGATATGAGCCACGCCATGGAACAGCTTTTTGGCGATCCGGCTTACAAGGGGTTCGTGCTGCAGGACAGAAAACGTCTGCCGTCGCGATTCTCGGCGCGCGTTTCCGGCGCTCTGACCAGCCGACTTCGCTAGGCCGTGTTCGCCGGCTGGCCGGCGCTAGTCGCTTCCCATTTTCATATCGACGGATTTACGCATATGAGCGCACCGCGCACCCTCTACGACAAGATATTCGACGACCATGTCGTCGACCGCCAGGACGACGGAACCTGCCTGCTCTATATCGACCGTCACCTTGTCCATGAAGTGACCAGCCCGCAAGCTTTCGAAGGCCTGCGCATGACCGGCAGAAAGGTCCGCCATCCGGAAAAGACGCTGGCCGTGGTCGACCACAACGTATCGACCTCGCCCGAGCGCAAGTTCGGCATCAAGAACGAGGAAAGCCGCATCCAGGTCGAGGCGCTGGCCAAGAACGCCAAGGATTTTGGTGTCGAATACTATTCCGAGAAGGATATCCGCCAGGGCATCGTCCACATCATCGGTCCGGAGCAGGGTTTTACACTGCCCGGCATGACCATCGTCTGCGGCGACAGCCACACCTCGACGCATGGTGCGTTCGGCGCATTGGCGCACGGCATCGGCACGTCGGAAGTCGAGCATGTGCTGGCCACGCAGACACTGATCCAGCGCAAGGCCAAGAACATGCTGGTGCGCGTCGACGGCGTGCTGCCGGAAGGCGTCACCGCAAAGGACATCATTTTGGCGATCATCGGCGAGATCGGCACTGCCGGCGGCACCGGCTACGTCATCGAATATGCCGGCGAAGCGATCCGCGCGCTGTCCATGGAAGGCCGCATGACCATCTGCAACATGTCGATCGAGGGCGGCGCCCGGGCCGGCCTGATCGCGCCTGACGAGACGACCTTCGCCTATGTCAAGGACAAGCCGCGCGCGCCGAAGGGCGAGGCGTGGGACGCAGCACTTGCCTACTGGAAGACGCTGCATTCCGACGAGGGCGCGCATTTCGACAAGGTGGTCGTGCTCGACGCCGCGAAACTGCCGCCGATCGTCTCCTGGGGGTCCTCGCCCGAGGACGTCGTCTCGGTCCAGGGCACAGTGCCGAACCCCGACGATATCACCGATGAGAACAAGCGTACGTCCAAGCAGCGCGCGCTCGACTATATGGGCCTGACCCCAGGCACCAGGATCACCGATATCGCGCTCGACCGCGTCTTCATCGGCTCCTGCACCAACGGCCGCATCGAGGATCTGCGCGCTGTCGCCAAGGTGGTCGAGGGCAAAAAAGTCAGTCCTCACGTCGATGCGATGATCGTGCCGGGCTCCGGTCTGGTCAAGGAGCAGGCGGAGGCCGAAGGTCTCGACAAGATCTTTGTCGCCGCCGGCTTCGACTGGCGTGAGCCGGGCTGCTCGATGTGCCTTGCCATGAACGACGACCGGCTGAAGCCGCATGAACGCTGCGCCTCGACCTCGAACCGCAATTTCGAGGGCCGTCAGGGTTTTAAGGGCCGCACCCATCTGGTGTCGCCGGCGATGGCGGCGGCGGCGGCGATCGCCGGCCATTTCGTCGACATCCGCGAGTGGAAATAGTTCAGGGCTGCCACAGTCCGTATATGAGTGCATGCCAGGCCCGAGCCGCAACGCGATTCGGGCCGTTTCTTTCAGCCGGGGCGCCTGACGAATTCGTGGAATTGCTCACGGCGGCCGGGTTGATCCTTTGCCACCACGAGCGCCAGCTGCCGTTCGTCGAACAGCTTGAACCATTCGTCCCATTCGACCAGTTCGTAGCCGCCGGCATTGGCCGGGCGTTCGGCCTGGTCCTGGTCCTGATAGGCATGCTGGCCGAAAACCAGCCTCAGCATGGCTTGCGTGCCTGTTTCGGGCGATACATCGACGATTGCCGGAAATCCGGCACGTGACGCGGCCCAAGAGCGAATTGCCTCGTGGTCGGTCAGCATGATTGTATCGGCCATGAAAGCGTCTCCATCTATTGCTGCGGGAAAACGCCGGTCGCCGTTTCAAGTTCCGTGCAGCTGCCTCATGGCGTGCATGTTGTGGAGCCGCTCAAAGCCGGCTGATCATCAGACCCCACGTTAACGTCTCTTTCGCCCGTTCGTGATTTGCTGGCGCAGGGAGTGCGAAAGACCACATGGGCGGCGGCGCAGAGTTCATCCTTGCAATCAACCTGCTCGTCGCCGGCCTGCTGGCGGCTGCCTTCATGACCATCTCGTTCAACGATTCGGCGCGCCCGCCGGCGCGCTGTCTGGTCTTCGGTTATCTGCTCGGGATGGCCTATTTCGCCATCGAGTTCAGCATTCCGGTCTTCGACAATGCGCGGCCCGCAGTCGTCGCGGGCTTCGCCGTTTTCCTCGGCGCCACCATCGCCTTCAATGGCGGGCTTGCCCTTAAATACGGCGTCGCGCCACCGTGGGCGCCGATGCTCGTCTTCCTGTTGGCGGCCACCGTGGCGGTGTATTTCGTGCAGGATCTGCCGCGCCAGTCGATTGCCCGCATGATGGCCTACCAGCTTCCCTATGCCGCCATGCAGTTTGCCGGCGTCGGCATCGTCTGGTCGTCCAGGCAAAGACGCGACTGGCTCGACCATGCGCTGATGGCCGTTCTGGCGGCCAGCGCCCTGCAATTCGTGAGCAAGCCGTTCATCGCCCACGCATTGGGCGGCTGGGGAGCCAATCCACAGGCCTATCTGCAGAGCAACTGCGCTCTGGTGTCGCAATCGCTTGGCACGGTGTTTGGTATGACGATCGCGCTTCTCATTCTGATCATTCTGGTCCGCGACGTGCTCGCCGAAGCGACGTCGAAGTCGGAGACGGACACGCTATCTCGGCTGCTCAACCGAGGCGGCTTCGAGCGTCATGCCGAGCTCGCGATGCGTGACGCCGTGCGCAGGGGTATTCCGGTCGCCCTGGTCATCGCCGACCTCGACCATTTCAAGAGCGTCAACGACAGTTTCGGCCATGCATCCGGCGACCGGGTCATCGAGGCCTTTGCTGGCTTCCTGCGTGATGCGGCCGCCGAGCATCACGTCGCCGGCCGCATCGGTGGTGAGGAATTCGCCATCATCCTGCCGGGAACAAACCTCGCCGCTGCGCGGCTCTTCGCCGAAGGCACGCGCAGCGCTTTCGGGGCGTTGCCGAGCTCCACCCGACTGAGAATTTTTCCGACCTGCTGCGGCGCGCCGACGAAGCGCTCTATCAAGCGAAGGGCAGCGGACGCAATTGCGTGCGGATCTCGATAGGATCAATCGCCGCCCGACAGCCGGCTGTCGCCAATGCCGGGCCGAAGATCAGCGGCAGGGGCTAAGCTCCGGCATCTCGCCGTCGGAAAGCCCGTACATATAGCTGCGGCCCTTCACGAAAACCGGCGGCCTGTAGCAGTCGCGGCTGCTGACATCGTCCGGTTCGTCTTGATAGACGATTTTGGGCTGGCTGGCGCCGACGTAATTCGACAATTTCTTGGCCAATTTGCCCTCGCCAACGAGGATGCGCTTGTACCCGGCGGCGCTCTCGATGACCAGATTGCCGAAGGAATCGGCATAGACGCGGTCGCGCGCCCCGGCGTGCGCCGGTGCTGCGAAGCCGATGGCCACCGCCACAAGGACGACGGCCATCGAGACGGGCGTCGGAAGGCGCGATCTGCCTGAATTGGAATGCATGGCGTCTCCCATTTGTCAGAGGCCCAGTCTTGTTCGAATCATAAATTAACCTTTTATTAACCTTTGTTAAGAGGCCAGCCCTGTTGGCCGCCAGGTCTCGGCAAACATGGTTAATATCCGCGGCCATCTTTCGGCCATGCTTGCCATCACCATCGCGGCTGGCGCCGAGCGCGACATCGGTGATCTTGGCAAAGCATCGCGGCTGGATTGACGCGTAGGGAGACAGCACATGGCGTTAGGCCGGACGTTTCGGGTGACGCTGGCCCTTTGTCCATTGCTGACCACAATTGCCTGCAATGCGTCGAAGGCCGGAAATCCGCTCGCCGATTCACCGCAGCCGCGCACCGCCACCTACGCTTGCGCCGATGGCGCCAGGATCACCATCGAAAATCTCGGCACCTCGGTGCGGGTGCTTGGCCCGGACGGCGCCAGCGAGGACCTGCCGGCCTCGCCAGCCAATCAAAACAGCCGCTTCGGCGTGGCGCATGACGCAATCGTGATCGACGGGCGCGACGCGCTGGTGATGAAGGGCGGCGCCACGCCGCTAACCTGCACCCGCTAGGGGCATGCCGATATGCAGGTGAGGCCGGTCTGCAAACAGTGGGTTCCTGCGCTTCCGGTACTCACGTACCCAATAGTACGCTCCGTTCCGGTTCTCGGAACCACTGTTTTCGCCACGGCCTGACCTGCATCTCAACATGCCCCAAGCCGTCGGTCCGAAACCACATACCGCACTGCAGCGAACATTGCGCCGGCTTTGAGCTTCTGCCCTAATCGATTGAAGCGAAATCACCTGCCTTTTGTCAGACTAAATTACGTTTTCGAACCGATTTTCCGGCTTTGACGCGGTGCAAAAAGAGCATTAGAAACCGGGCTGTCCAAAGTCGCAACCGGAAGCGGTAATGCCGCATTTCCGCCTGGGGCTCCAGAGACGCCGAACTGGGGGAGCCATGAGCAAATCACCAGCCACCCGCGAATTTGCCAGACGTGAACGGCCGCTTTCGCCGCATTTGACCGTCTATCGACCGCCGATCACGATGACGATGTCGATCATCCATCGCGTCACCGGCGGGGCGCTCTATTTCGGCACGCTGCTGGTCGCGCTGTGGCTGATGGCGGCGGCGAGCTCGCAATCCACCTTCGATGCCGTCAACTGGGCCTTCGGCTCGTGGCTGGGGCGGCTGGTGCTGTTGTTCTATACCTGGGCGCTGATGCACCACATGCTGGGCGGCGTGCGCCATCTGATCTGGGACACCGGGGCCGGTCTTGAAAAGGACACGGCCTCCAGGGTCGCCTGGGCGACGCTGGCCGGCTCGATCGTACTGACGCTGCTGATCTGGATCGCCGGCTACATGGCGCGGGGAGCCTGATCGTGAGCCACCACAACACCGACATGCGCACCCCGCTGGCCAAGGTCCGCGGCCTCGGCTCCGCCCGCGAGGGCACGGAGCATTTTTGGCGCCAGCGCCTGACGGCGATCGCCAACATTCCGCTGATCCTGTTCTTCGTCGGCTTTCTGATCGCGCTGAACGGCGCCGGCTATGCGCAAGTGCGCGCCGCACTTGCCAACCCGTTTGTGGCGCTGGTCCTGGCCCTGGTGCTGTTGTCCGGGCTCTACCATATGCGGCTCGGCATGCAGGCGATCATCGAGGATTATGTGCATGGCGAGGGCATGAGGCTGGCGCTGCTCGCGCTCAACACATTCTTTCCCGTAGTGGTCGGCGTCGCCTCGATCTTCGCCCTGCTCAAACTGGCATTTGGAGGCTGAAATTTTGGCCAAGGACGCGAACAACGCCAACACGGCGTCCGCCTACAGCTATGTCGACCACAAGTTCGACGTGGTTGTGGTCGGCGCTGGCGGCGCCGGCCTGCGCGCCACGCTCGGCATGGCCGAACAGGGCCTGCGCACCGCCTGCATCACCAAGGTTTTTCCGACACGGTCGCACACTGTCGCTGCTCAGGGCGGCATCGCCGCCTCGCTGTCCAATATGGGCCCCGATTCCTGGCAGTGGCACATGTACGACACCGTGAAAGGATCGGACTGGCTCGGCGACGTCGACGCCATGGAATATCTGGTGCGCGAAGCACCCGCCGCCGTCTACGAGCTCGAGCATTACGGCGTGCCGTTCTCGCGCACCGAAGAGGGCAAGATCTATCAGCGGCCGTTCGGCGGCCATATGATGAATTTCGGCGACGGCCCGCCGGTGCAGCGCACCTGTGCGGCCGCCGACCGCACCGGCCACGCCATCCTGCACACGCTCTACGGCCAGTCGCTGAAGAACAACGCGCAGTTTTTTATCGAGTATTTCGCGCTCGACCTGATCATGGAGCCGGACGGCACCTGCACCGGCGTCGTCGCCTGGAACCTCGATGACGGCACCATCCACCGTTTTTCGGCAAAAATGGTGGTGCTGGCGACCGGCGGCTATGGCCGTGCCTATTTCTCGGCGACCTCGGCGCACACCTGCACTGGCGATGGCGGCGGCATGGCGGCGCGGGCCGGGCTGCCGCTGCAGGATATGGAATTCGTGCAGTTCCACCCGACCGGCATCTACGGCGCCGGCTGCCTGATCACCGAGGGCGCGCGCGGCGAGGGCGGCTATCTCGTCAACTCCGAGGGCGAGCGCTTCATGGAGCGCTATGCGCCGTCGGCCAAGGACCTTGCCTCGCGTGACGTGGTCTCGCGCTGCATGACGCTGGAGATCCGCGAGGGACGCGGCGTCGGCAAGAACAAGGACCATATTTTTCTCCACCTCGACCACCTCGATCCGGCCGTTTTGCACGAGCGACTTCCGGGTATTTCAGAGTCGGCAAAGATCTTTGCCGGCGTCGACCTGACCAAGGAGCCGATCCCGGTGCTGCCGACGGTCCACTACAATATGGGCGGCGTGCCGACCAACTACTGGGGCGAGGTGCTCAACCCTACTGCCTTGAACCCGGACCAGGTGTCGCCCGGGCTGATGGCGGTCGGCGAAGCCGGCTGCGCCTCCGTCCACGGCGCCAACCGGCTGGGCTCCAACTCGCTGATCGATCTGGTGGTGTTCGGCCGCGCGGCGGCGATCAGGGCCGGCAAGGTGATCGACCGCAACGCGGCGATCCCGTCGCCCAACGAAGCCTCGGTCGACAAGACCATGGACCGCTTCGACCGGCTGCGCCACGCCAACGGCTCGACGCCGACGGCGGTTTTGCGCGAAAAGATGCAGAAGGCGATGCAGGACGATGCGGCGGTGTTCCGCACCCAGGAATCGCTGCAAAGCGGCTGCAAGCGCATTTCGCAGATCTGGGGCGAACTCAAGGACGTAAAAGTGTTCGACCGCTCGATGATCTGGAATTCCGACCTGGTCGAGACGCTGGAGCTGGAAAACCTGATGGCCAACGCCATCACCACGGTCTACGCCGCCGAGGCGCGCAAGGAGAGCCGCGGCGCACATGCGCGGGAAGATTTTTCGGCGCGCGACGATGCGAACTGGCGCAAGCACACGCTGGCCCGGCTCAGCGAGGCCGGCGAGGTGTCGCTCAGCTATCGGCCGGTGCACACCGAGCCGCTGCTTAGGGAAGCCGACGGCGGCATCAACCTGGCCAAGATCGCGCCCAAGGCCAGGGTGTATTGACGATGGCCGCCGTGAACGGGACTTGGTCCGGGCTGAAGCTCGTCATCCGAAAGGACCTGAGATAATGGTCGAACTCACCCTTCCGAAAAACTCGAAGATCAAGGCCGGGAAAACCTGGCCGAAGCCGGAGAATGCGACCAATCTGCGGGAGTACCGCATCTACCGCTGGTCGCCGGACGATGACGAGAACCCGCGCATGGACACCTATTTCGTCGACATGGACGATTGCGGGCCGATGGTGCTCGACGCGCTGCTCTGGATCAAGAACAAGATCGACCCGACGCTGACGCTGCGCCGCTCCTGCCGCGAGGGCATTTGCGGCTCCTGCGCCATGAATATCGACGGTTCCAACACGCTTGCCTGCACCAAGGGCTGCGACGACATTTCCGGCGCGATCAAGGTCTACCCGCTGCCGCATATGCCGGTGGTCAAGGACCTGGTGCCCGATCTGACCAATTTCTACGCCCAGCACGCCTCGATCGAGCCATGGCTGAAGACGGTGTCACCCGAACCGGCCAAGGAATGGCTGCAGAGCCATGAGGACCGCGAAAAGCTCGACGGGCTCTATGAATGCATCCTGTGCGCCTGCTGCTCGACCTCGTGCCCGAGCTACTGGTGGAACGGCGACCGCTATCTCGGCCCGGCGACGCTGCTGCAGGCCTATCGCTGGCTGATCGATTCCCGGGACGAGGCCAAGGGCGAACGGCTCGACAATCTCGAAGACCCGTTCCGGCTCTATCGCTGCCACACCATCATGAACTGCGCCCAGACCTGCCCCAAGGGGCTCAATCCAGCCAAGGCGATCGCCGAGATCAAGAAGATGATGGTGGAGAGAAGGGTTTAGAGGCGGACGGGTTGCTGGGCAGCAACAATTGCCCAGATATGTTCATAGGTAGCGATCCTTCACACCCCCCTCTGTCCTGCCGACTTCAACGTTCTGCCCTGTCGCGGCGTTCTGATGTCTGTCAAAGTCACAGTGCCAAAGAACATTAGCAATCAAACAGCCAATCCCAATGACCGATACCGAACTCCCCATCCTCTCTCCCGTCGAAGCCCGCGTGCTCGGGTGCCTGATCGAAAAGAAGGAACTGACGCCCGATATCTACCCGCTGACGCTCAATGCAGCACTTGCCGCCGCCAACCAGAAGACGGCGCGCGAGCCGGTGATGTCGGTCGAGCTTGTCGAGGTGAGACGAGCGCTCGGCCAGCTTGAGCACAAGGGGCTGGTCAGGCAGGTCTTTGCCTCGCGCGTCGAGCGCTACGAGCATGTCGTTGCGCAGCGATTTTCGCTGACCTCGGCGCAGATTGCGCTGCTTGGGCTGCTGTTGCTGCGCGGTCCGCAGACCGCCTATGAGTTGCTGGCGCGAGCTGAGCGCATGGCGCGGTTACCCTCCATCGACGAGCTTCGCAGCAATCTCGACCTGTTGATCGGCCGCAAGCCGCCGCTCGTTCAGCAGATCGACCGTGGTCCCGGCCAGCGTGAGGACCGCTTTGCGCATCTCTTGGGCGGGCTTGTACAACTGTCGGCTGCCGCAGCGCCCTTGCAAGCGCCTTCGCCGGTGTCCGATCTCGAAGGCCGGGTGCAGGCTCTCGAGGAGGAGGTTACGCAGTTGCGCGCACGCATCGACGGGCTGACCGGCGACGGGCGGTAACGAATTTTTGAGGCGTCGGAGCGACAGCCCCCTCTGTCCTGCCGGACATCTCCCCCTCAAGGGGGGAGATTGGACGTCACCTCGGCTTTCGCCAGTCTCCAATGCTGCAAGAGGGCGGGACGGCGAAGCTGCCGATCTCCCCCCTCGTGGGGGAGATGCCCGGTAGGGCAGAGGGGGGCGCGAAGGATCGCCCACTCTCCGAAGGCTGGGCTCTCAACCCAGCCTGGCGTCGAGCGAAACCTTTATGGCGCCGAGCGCCTTCGACACCGGGCATTCGGCCTTGGCCTTCTCGGCCAGCTCCTGGAATTTCGCCGCGTCGATGCCCGGCACCTTGCCGACCAGCGTGAGCGCGCTGCCTGTGATCCCCGTGCCTGGAACCAGCGTCACCACCGCCTTGGCGTCGAGTTCGGTGGCGGGGGTGCCGTTCTCGGCCAGGAAGTGAGAGAACTGCATGGCGAAGCAACCGGCATGCGCCGCTGCGATCAGTTCCTCCGGATTGGTGCCGGACTTGCCGCTTTCATCCTCGAAGCGCATCTTGAACGAGTACGGCGTGCCTTTCAGGACCCCGCTCTGCGTGTCGAGCGTGCCCTTGCCCTCTTTCAGATTGCCTTGCCAGACGGCGTTTGCGATGCGGTCCATGAATTCCTCCTTGATGTGACGGCTGAGCCGTGATCGGCGTCCGGTCGACTATAGCGCGCGCGGGCACGAAGGCCACCCGTGCATTCGCGCCAATGGCCAGGCGCAAAAAAATCTGCGTGCAAAAATGTCGACTTCCATCTGCCTCGCCCGTCCTGCGGGCGGCCACGGGTTTCGTGGCCGAATGGAGGACACCATGAATAATCTGTTTTCTGCTCACTGGAGAGACACCGGCCGAAAGTCAGCTGAACAGGAAGCCGACTGGTTGGATCGGCAACCTTGCGGGTTCGGTCGACTGCTTGCTGCGGTCGCGATGATCGGGGTTGCGGTATCCCTTCTCGATCATGCGGCGGTCAAAAGCCCGGATGAGACCTTGGTCGCTAACGGTTCGTCACAACAAGGAAGATGAGAGATGAAATATGTTTGCCTGGTCTATGGTGAGGAAAAAGACCTTTATGCAATGAGTCCGGAGAGGCTGGCCAAGCTCGACGCCGACTCGCTGGCCTATGACAAATCAGTGGAGCAAAGCGGTCGGCTGATCATCGCGCAGGCGCTGCAATCGGTAAAAACCTCGAAAACCGTGCGCCGGCGCAAGGGCAAGCGGCTGATCACCGATGGCCCCTTCGCCGAGACCAAGGAGCAATTGCTCGGCTTCGTCATGATCGAGGCCGGGGATATCGACGAGGCGCTGGAGATTGCCGGCGGGATTCCGCTGGCTGAAATCGGCACGATCGAGGTCAGGGCGATCTACGACGTGCCGGGGTCCTAAACACTATTCCGTTTGCGTCCGGCGGAATCGATTTCTTCGGCGTGCGCAACTTTTGCGTGTTGAAGCGAGGCAGCACTTCTCCTATCGTCGCTGCGGTTGGGGGATTTCGGGCATGCATATACTGATTGCTGCAATTGGGCTGTTGGGAGTGGCGGCGTTCTGGTGGTATCGGATGAAGGCCGTGAACGATGCAGCGCGCGAGGTCGCGGACGTCGTCGGGCGTGTGCAAGGCAACATTCGGCGCAAGAGACTGCGCAAGCAGGCGGCGCTCTCACCGCTGACGGCGATCGACGATCCGGTCGTGGCGGCCGCGACACTGATCACCGCCATCATTTCCGAGAACGGACCTGTCCTGCCGCAGCGCGAAGCCGTGATTCGGTCGGTGATTTCGGAGATTGCTGACGACAAGAAGACCGATGAGGCCGTCGTCTACGCCAAATGGGCGGCGTCACAGATCGACGATGCCACGATCGTCATCGACAAATTGGCGCCGTTCCTGCGGGAACGTCTGGATGTGACCGAAAGAAACGATTTGCTGCAGATGGTGAACCGCGCGGCGCAGGCTGGTGAGCAACCCCTAAAAATATCCGACCAGAGGATACTGCGGCTGCGCCAGAAGCTGGGCTTTGAGGTCAACTGATGCATGTCGCGCAAAAGCATGCCCTCGGGCTTGAACCGAGGGTGTGCAGCGGTTTTGCGATAACGACATGCGTAAAACAGCAACCTAAAGCGCGTCGCGTGAGGTCGGTCGAACGCGACGCGCTTTAGGGTGTGCTATATTCAGGTGATGCCGGCCCGTCACACGGGTTCAGATCGCCTCGCCCTTGAGCAGTTTCGGCGTGTCGCCGGACAGACCGGACGCCTGTCGGATGAAGAAATCCTTCAGCCGCGGCATGCGTTCGACGACGCCGAGGCCGATGTCGCGGACGGCGCGCAACGGGCCGATGTCGTTGGAAAACAGCCGGTTCAGGACATCGGTGGTGATGCCCATCTGCAGCGTGTCGAAGCGCCGCCACTGCTGGTAGCGTTCGAGCACGTCGAGCGCGCCGACATCCTGGCCGAGCCGGTCGGCCTCGACCACCACTTCGGCCAATGCCGCGACATCCTTGAAACCGAGATTGAGGCCCTGGCCGGCGATCGGGTGGATGCCGTGGGCGGCGTCGCCGGCGAGCGCAATGCGCGGCGCGACGAAATCGCGGGCGATGGTCAGGCCGAGCGGCCAGGCGCGCGGCCTGTCGGCGACGTGAATTTCGCCGAGCTTCAGGCCAAACCGCTGTTCCAGTTCGTGCTCGAAGACGAGGTCGTCGCCGTTGACCAGTTTTTCGGCGTCTTCCGACCGCTCGACCCAGACGATCGACGAGCGGTGTGTGCCGTCCTTGTCTGACTTGAGCGGCAGCGTGGCGAACGGGCCGGCCGGCAGAAAATGCTCTTCGGCGCGGCCATTATGCGGCCGCTCATGCGCGACGGTGCAGACGATGCCGGACTGGCCGTAGTCCCATTTCACCGTCTTGATGCCGGCCATGTCGCGCAGCTTCGAGTTGACGCCGTCGGCGGCGATCAGCAGCCGCGCCTTCAGCGTCGCGCCGTCGGCAAGATGCACGGTGATGCCGGCGCCGTTGACGTCGAAGGCACTGACGGCGACGCCTTCGATGATGTCGATGCCGAGTGTTTCAGCGCGCCGGCGCAAGGCTCCGTTCAAATCTCTGTTGGCGACCATATGCGCAAACGCTTCGCCAGGCGCGACCTCGCCATCGAAAGTGAGAAAAACCGGACGCAGCGGATCGGACGTGCGCGAATCGGTGACGATCATCTCGGTGATCGCCTGCGCCTCGGGGGCGATTTCGGCCCAGACGCCGAGCTGGTCGAGCATGCGGCAAGCGGCAGCGGCGATCGCCGAGGCGCGGCCGTCCTTTTGCCAGATGCCGGCGGGCGCGGCGTCGACGACAGCGACCGCCAGGCTCGGTCGCGCCTGTTTCAGCGATACGGCGGCGGCAAGGCCGACATAGCCGGCGCCGGCGACCAGAATGTCGAGCGCGGTTCGGTTTTTTGCATCCGGCTTGCCGTCGACCATGGCCAAATTCCTTTCCGGCCAATTCCTTCCGGCCAAATTCCTGCCGGCCCTTGACTGCCCGTCATTCCTGTCGGAAACCGCCATAACACTTTTGCGGCTTTTGAAGTTCGCTTCGAGTGAAATATCAAAATTAGGCGAACTTCGGAATCAAATCGACACGAGGGCGCGAAAACATGACGGCGGCCATGGACGAGCTTCTCGGCATTCTCGACCTCGAGCAACTGGAACACAACCTGTACCGTGGTCGCAGCCCCAAACTCGACTGGCAGCGTGTCTTCGGCGGCCAGACCATCGCCCAGGCGCTGGTCGCCGCCCAGCGAACCGTCGAGCCCGAACGCCACGTCCATTCGCTGCATGGTTATTTCATGCGGCCGGGCGACACCAAGGTGCCGATCATCTACCAGGTCGACCGCATCCGCGACGGCGGCTCCTTCACCACGCGGCGAGTCGTGGCGGTGCAGCACGGCCAGGCGATCTTTTCGCTGGAAGCCTCGTTCCAGCAGGACGAGGTCGGTCTCGAGCACCAGGTGCCGATGCCGCTGGACGTGCCGGCGCCCGACACATTGCTGTCGCAGCGCGAATTGATCGGCAAGTTCGGCGCGGCCGTGCCCGACGGCATCAGGCGCTACTGAGAGCGTGACCGGCCGATCGAGATGAAGCCGGTGATGCTGGAGCATTACACCAGCCGGGAGAAGCTGGAGCCGAAACAGAACATCTGGATCCGCACCACCGGCCCGGTTCCGGGCGATCGCGGCAGGCAGGCGGCAGTGCTTGCCTATCTTTCCGACATGACGCTGCTCGATACCTCGACCTTTGCGCATGGCCGCGCCATCTTCGATAGCGACATCCAGGCGGCGAGCCTCGATCACGCGATGTGGTTCCATCGCAGCCATCCACTCGACGACTGGATGCTCTACACGCAGGACAGCCCGTCGACGCAAGGGTCGCGGGGGTTCACGCGCGGATCGCTGTTTGCCCGCGACGGCACGTTGATCGCCTCGGTTGCCCAGGAAGGCCTGATCAGGCTGAAGCGGCCGCCCGCGGAATAGGCAATTTTGCGAAATTGCCTACTTTTTAATCAGTAGCGCTCCCGCGACTATGAACAGTCAGCCGACAAACCTTCCCCAAGTGCTTATTTAACAGCAGCTTAACACCCTGCTTCGGCAACTGGCACGGAGCTTGAATCCTAGCGGGCACTCTCCGGCTCTCATGGGGATCGGCGAAGTCGTGCAAACGCGGGGGGACCCGCAACAGTAAAGGGTGAAACCTTATGAAAATCGTGATGGCAATCATCAAGCCGTTCAAGCTCGACGAGGTGCGCGAAGCGCTCACCGCAGTCGGCATCCAGGGCCTGACCGTCACCGAAGTCAAAGGCTACGGGCGTCAGAAGGGACACACGGAAATCTATCGCGGGGCGGAATACGCGGTCAGCTTCCTGCCGAAGATCAAGATCGAAGTCGCGGTCGGTCTGGACATGGTCGACAAGGCCGTCGAAGCCATCACTGCGGCGGCCAAGACCGGTCAGATCGGCGACGGCAAGATCTTCGTTTTCGGCATCGACCAGGCGGTGCGCATTCGCACCGGCGAAACAGACACCGACGCGCTTTGAGCTGCGGAAACGTATTCCAATGGAGAGATCAATGAATATTCCTTCTACTTTGAAGTCGGTAGCGCGCACCGCGCTGCTGGGCTCACTGGCTATCGCAGCACTGGGCACGGTCGCCGTTTTCGCGCAGGAAGCGGCGCCGGCCGCCCCGGCCGCGCCAGCAGCGCCGGCCTTTACCGTCGACAAGGGCGACACGACGTGGATGATGATCTCCACCATCCTGGTGCTGCTGATGACCATTCCCGGCCTTGCCCTTTTCTACGGCGGCCTGGTTCGCGCCAAGAATATGCTGTCGGTGCTGATGCAGGTCTTCACCATCACCAGCGTGGTGATGATCGTCTGGGTTTTCTACGGCTACAGCCTTGCCTTCACCCCCGGCAACGCCTTCGTCGGCGGCCTTTCCAAGATGTTTCTCGCCGGCGTCGACGTGACGACGGTGTCGGAAACTTTTACCAAGGGTGTCGCCATTCCTGAGCTGGTGTTCGTCATCTTCCAGATGAGCTTCGCCTGCATCACGCCTGCCCTGATCGTCGGCGCCTTCGCCGAACGCATCAAGTTTTCGGCCGTGATCCTGTTCACCATCCTGTGGGTCACATTCGTCTACTTCCCGATCGCGCATATGGTCTGGTTCTGGGGCGGCCCGAGCGCTTACAGCGACCCGTCGGGGCTCATCTTCAGCTTCGGCGCCATCGACTTCGCCGGCGGCACCGTCGTTCACATCAATGCGGGCATCGCCGGCCTTGTCGGCGCGCTGATGATCGGCAAGCGCATCGGCTACAACAAGGACGTCATGGCGCCGCATTCTATGACGCTGACCATGGTCGGCGCGTCGCTGCTGTGGGTCGGCTGGTTCGGCTTCAACGCCGGTTCGAACCTCGAAGCCAACGCCTATGCGGTGCTGGCCATGGTCAACACCTTCGTCGCCACAGCCGCGGCGGCAGTGACCTGGATCGTGCTTGAAACGCTGCTGCGCGGCAAAGCCTCCATGCTTGGCGCGGTTTCGGGCGCTGTTACCGGCCTTGTCGCCGTCACGCCCGCCGCCGGTTTTGGCGGACCGATGGGCGTCATCGTGCTCGGTATCGTCGCCAGCTGCGTCTGTTACTTCTTCGTTTCGGTCGTGAAGAACAAGTTCGGCTACGACGACAGCCTCGATGTCTTCGGCATCCACTGCGTCGGCGGCATCATCGGCGCGCTTGGGACCGGCATCCTGGTCAACCCCGCCCTCGGCGGCGCCGGCATCGTCGATTATTCGACGGCCGACTTCGCCGCCGGCTATGCCGGCACGGCCACGCAGCTGTGGTCGCAGTTCAAGGGTGTCCTGGTAACCGTCCTGTGGTCGGGCATCGGCAGCGCCATCCTCTACAAGATCGTCGATATGATCGTAGGCTTGCGCCCGACAGCCGATGCAGAGCGCGAAGGGCTCGACCTCACCGCGCATGGCGAAGCGGCCTATCACCCGTAAGCCCAGCCCGGGGGGGGGCCCCCCCCCCCCCCCCCCGCCCCGGGGGGCCCCCCCCCCCCCGGGGGCCCCCCCCCCCCATTTGGCCGGCTAAAGCAGCTTATGAGCCTGCGCCTTGGAC